>CAMOKN010000130.1 GCA_946617595.1 uncultured Clostridia bacterium | reverse complement strand
TTTGAGAGAAAACGAGTCATCCGCGTCGAATATTTCGTCAAGTCTCCTCACCTTGCGCCAGCAAGCCTTCGGAGCCTTTCCTCGTCTTCGACACGGCTGCCACATTTTCTCTTTTCAAAGCGGTTTTTAGAGGTACCCATAAATCAAAAATAATTTTGTAAATTTGAAACTTTTTTGCCAAAATCCCGTACTACTTAAATGTAGGGGGCAAGGAACAGGATAACGGTGAAGTTCCTTAAAGCGAGGTGACCTTATTGGGAAGCGATACGCTTGAAGCCTATTTTAATAAAGTATATCAGGATACCTTCCGCGCGGTGTCCAGGTTTGTTGTCAGCAAATGCGGCAGCATCCAGGAAAGCGAGGATATAGTTCAGAATATCTATACCCGTTTCTATCAGCGTATCGCCAAAAAAGGATACGATGACATAGAAAGCGCAGAGGCGTTTGTTATAAACATCGCAAAGTTTGAGTGCAGAAATTATTTCAGCCTCTCCAAAAAACGCAGCGTTGGCGCTAATTTCTCGGATTATACCGAGGAGCAGATGGTCGAGATAGAAGCCGGGTTGTCCAAAGAACAGCGCGGACTTGAAGATGTCCTGTGCAATGAGATACTTGCAAAACAGATCTTTGAAGATATAGCAAACGATGATCCCGTAGTCGGGAGAATATTCTACCTGCATTTCGTCTGCGATATGAAGCTGGACGAGATCGCAAAAGAACTTGACATGAATCTGTCAACGGTCAAAAACAAGCTCTACCGCACCATAGAGCGGCAGAAGAAGAAGTTTGACCTTTAATACACCGGAAAGGAGGAACAGCGTTTTGAATACCAATGATTTTTATAAGCAGCTTTTTGAAAAATACGCTCTCGACGAAGAAAAAATACGCCGCAGCGCTATAAAAGAAGCTAAAACGCCGGCGTGGAAGAGAACACTGGGCGGTCATTGGAAAACGTTCGCAGGTGCAGCCGCAGCAGTGGCGGTGACCGTTGGAGCGGTGGCATACACCACTGCAAATTCGCAGAACGGCATCGACATAGTCACAAAAGACAATATGCTGTCAGCAACTGAGAGACTGCGCAATATAGAGCAGGACTATTATAATGTTTCCTCCGGAGAAGACGAGTCGGGTACCGATATTTATGTTTCGTTCGCAGGCTGCGTGTGTTACAGCGATATGGCAGTATCACTCTCGGCAGTTTCTGATAACGAGGATATAATCGTAAGCCGGCTCTATCTTGAAAACGGGACCGTTATAAACGGTATTTATGATATAGAAAGCTTTGCCGAAAACAGCAGCGCTGATAAGTGCATTATCGGTGCAAAGCTGTACGCACCGGCTAAATATTACAGAGATATCATTCGTCTGTCTTCTGTATTTGCTGCAGAACGCGGTTCGGATCAGCTTAACGATGACACTTTCGTGCCGCTGCCCTATAAAGATGACGATCCGCTCAACAGGGACTATGAGTTCATAAGCACTACTGCTTCAACTGCGGCATCTACCGTGACTTCGTTCTCGTTCGTGGGCGAGACAAGTACATCTGTCACTGAAAAGTCGGCAGACGGAACAACCGCTGCACCCAGCGTTGATGATACGACTGTGCCTCCTGTTGTTGACGAGATAGTGGAAGATGACAGTACCGGAACAGATGTGATAGTGGGTGAAGATCCCGAAGAAAGCGAAACCTCGCCTATCGAGCTTGATGATCCCGATGAAGCGCCGACATATTCCGAGAGCAGCGTTACCGATGCGGATACTGCTGTTCCCGATGTTACCGTTTCATCTGATGAGATAACCGATGCTCCTGAGATCGGTCTCATATCTCAGATCTATCAGCTCAATGTTGAGAATGCAATGGAAACCGTCCTTATCGGCGACCATGCTATAGTTCTTACACGCAGTCAGGCATACTTCTACGTACTTGGCGGATTCGGCTCTGTTCCGCAGGCTCATGTTGCCGAGCTTTCGGATCCCAAAATAGTTTACAGCAGCGAAGATACAGTGATACTTTCAGGCTGCGGATCTGACGGACTGAGAAATGCCATAGTCGTATATGATCTCAGATCAGGTAGGGTATATGTAAGCAACGCGGCTGAGAATCTCGGTTCTGCCGAAATAGGCACCATACAGTACAGCAGTGCCGACCATAAGTTCTTCCTCAGAGCAGTCTCGGCTTCAACGACCTATGTTTATGAGTTTATGATAGACGTAGAGAACGGAATTCAGTTCAGACCACTCTTTGAATATCAGGGAACTGTTTCAATAGCTGCCTGCAAGGAAGGAAAGCTTTGGTTTACAGCATCGGAGGACAGCGTTAATTACAGCCTGTACTCGTTTGACTGCGTGAGCGGTGAGCTTACTGAAATACGCAGCCTCGGAACTTCATGCAAGATCCGCAGAAGTCCTACACTTGAAAGCTTCATAATATTTGTGACAGATGCTGAGACAGGCGAGAGCACATCTTATGTATTCAATGTAAACAATTCGGAGTTTATTTCTTCGGATATCGGAAATGATGCATTGATCGCAGTATCCGGCGACAAAATTTATATAAGCCTTGAAGATAAGGTATATTATCTTGCGAGTGACGGAATACTGACAGAGACAAATTCGCAGATCGAGTTTGCGGCAAAGATCAGCAGCAGATACTCGATAATGTCAGCTGATTCTGAACGTGTGACGGTAGTTGAGAACAATCCTTATTCGTGGCAATAAAACATGAATCGCAGAGCTGAGTAAGGCTCTGCGATTTTTTTAGTTATGAGAACGCTGTTGGCGTAAAATCAAAGCGTAAATGTGCCGGAAGTCTGAGTCCTGCGCCATTCTACATATTCTTCATAAGTGCCAAGCTTGTCCCAGCAGCCCTTGTCCTTGATCTCTATTATCCTGTTTGCGACAGTCTGCACGATCTCGTGATCGTGTGAGGTGAACAGAACAACACCCTTAAAGTCGCGCAGTCCGTTGTTTACAGCGGTGATGCTTTCAAGATCAAGGTGGTTGGTGGGCTGATCGAGTATCAGCGCATTTGAATTGAACAGCATCATGCGTGAGAACATACAGCGTACTTTTTCTCCGCCGGAGAGGACATTTACCGGTTTGAATATGTCATCACCGGAGAAGAGCATACGTCCGAGGAATCCCCTCAGATACGTCTCGGTCACATCGTTTGAATACTGCCTTATCCAGTCGAGTATCGACATCTCACAGCCCTCAAAGAAGTGGTCTGAATCTTTCGGGAAATAGCTTGTTGTGATCGTGCTGCCCCATTTGAAGCTTCCCTCGTCAGGCTCGATCTCGCCGGTGATTATGCGGAACAGCGTTGTTATCGCTATCTCACTGTCGCCGAGAAATGCCACCTTGTCTTCTCTGCCGATAGTGAATGATACATCGTTGAGCACTTTCACTCCGTCGATCGTCTTGGATATCCCGCTTACCTGAAGAATATCCTTGCCCGGTTCACGCTCCATATCAAACCCGATGAACGGATATCTTCTGCTCGATGCGGGCATTTCTTCCACAGTAAGCTTATCCAGCAGCTTACGTCTTGATGTCGCCTGCTTGGACTTTGATTTGTTCGCCGAGAAACGCTGTATAAATGTCTGTAACTCCTTTATTTTTTCCTCATTTTTCTTGTTCTGCTGCTTTATCATTCGCTGAATGAGCTGTGAGGATTCATACCAGAACTCATAGTTGCCGACATACATCTTGATCTTGCCGTAGTCTATATCCACAGTATGAGTGCAGACGTTATTCAGGAAGTGGCGGTCATGCGATACAACAATGACAGTACCGAAATACTCTGCAAGAAAATCCTCCAGCCATGCAACAGCGTCTATATCAAGGTGGTTGGTAGGCTCGTCCATGAGGATTATATCCGGATTTCCGAAAAGAGCCTGCGCAAGCAGGACTTTCACCTTCTCATTACCAGAGAGAGAGGACATTTCGCTGTACATTATGCTTTCGTCAAGTCCGAGTCCCTGCACGAGTTTTGAAGCATCGCTCTCAGCTTCCCAGCCGTTAAGTTCTGCAAATTCAGCTTCAAGCTCGCTTGCCCTGTTTCCGTCTTCTTCTGAAAAATCCTCTTTTGCATACAGAGCGTCCTTCTCCTTCATAATGTCATAAAGACGCTTATTACCCATAATAACGGTGTCCTGGACAGTATATTCATCAAATGCGAAGTGATCCTGTCTGAGTACCGACATTCTCAGATCCTTCGGTATCGTCACACTGCCCGTGGTAGGTTCAAGCTCACCGTTGAGTATCTTTAAAAATGTGGATTTTCCGGCGCCGTTCGCACCGATAACACCATAGCAGTTGCCCGCAGTAAACAGCAGATCAACGTCCTTGAACAGCATCTGCCCGCCGAATTGTAAACTTACATTTGAAACTGTTATCATCTTGTGTTCCTCGTTTCTGAGATGTTGGGTTATAGCTTTGCACGGATAAATTGTCCCTGCGCCCCTATAAGTGACACTTTTAAAAGTATAGCATATATACACTGATATTGCAAATTGCTTTTTGAACAAAATCAACAGTAACGTCCGTCTGAATTTGTTTAAATGCAACAAAAGATGCAGCCCCCGACATTTCGTCAGGGGCCGCATTGGTATAAAATAGGGGGGACCACTTATCATGAAAATCAGCGAAGTTAATTTCTGCTCTTGAACAGATTTTCAAGATCCGAGTAAGCATCGTCACTTGCGGGCGCTGCCGATCTCGAATTCAGATATGATGCAAAATCATTCTTCGGCGCACCGGCAGTTGTTGTGGAAATTATCTGTTCCGCAACGCTTGTAGGCTCGGCAGCAGATTCAAAGCTGTCCTTGAAGCAGGTAGCTATTACCGAGATCATTATAGAATCCTTCATATCGTCGGGACCATAGTTTGCACCGATGATTATTTCTGCGTCGGGATCACACGCCTTAGTGATAGACTGCATTGCATCGTCAACATCCGACATGAGTGCGTCCTGAGACAGCGTTATGTAAACAAGAAGTCTTCCTGCGTTCTTGATAGATGTTTCGAGCAGCGGGCTGTTTACTACCTGTGAAACTGCTTCTTCCACCTTCTTGTCGCCTGTTCCGGAGCCGAGAGCGATATGCGCATCGCCGGCATTGCGGATTATGGTGCTCAGGTCGGAGAAGTCAACGTTTATCAGCGCTGTCGTGTTTATCATATCCGAAACGATCTTTACCGAGCTGCGAAGAACATCATCTACCATGATGAAAGCATCTTTCATTGTAAGTGCCTTCTCGTTGAGCTGGAGAAGCTTCTGGTTCGGGATTATAACGAGAGCGTCAACGTGCTTTCTGATCTCGTCAATGCCCTTCATTGCCTGATTCATCTTTTGGCTGCGCTCAAAATCAAAAGGCTTTGTTACAACACCTATTGTGAGTATTCCCATTTCCTGCGCCACTTCCGCGATGACCGGAGCCGCACCTGTGCCGGTACCGCCGCCCATACCTGCGGAAATGAATACAAGAGATGCGCCTTTAAGATATTTCTCGATCTCTTCCTTATCTTCTCTTGCAGCCTCCGCGCCTACCTCGGCACGTCCGCCTGCGCCGCGTCCTTTTGCGCACTTCTTGCCTATCTGGACACGTCTTATTATAGTCTTATCCTTGTTTTTCAGCGCCGCAACATCTGTATTTACCGCTACGAACTCTATATTCACGTCGTCCGCCGCAGCATCTTTTGTATTTTTGTCACGGAGACCTTTCTTTGCCATATTTTCAACGGCATTTCCGCCGCCTCCGCCCACGCCGAAGACTTTTATCCGTATGTCATATACGGCATTATCGTCAAGGTGGTCGTACTCCGGCTCCTCTGCTTCTACTGCGAAGCCTTCCTCATCAATTTCTATTGCCACGATCTATACCTCCTGAAGCTTTTGGGTAATCTGACAACAATTTTACTCAGAAATGTTTTCAGAGATCCCATTATACATCGGCACAAAGCCGTTCATAATGCGGCTTGCTGTGAACATCGCTCAGCTTTGCACATCATAAATTTCTCAGTATTTATTGTAACAGATTTTGAAATAAAATTCAATAGTTTTTTCAAAAAAAACTAAATATTTTGTGTTTTTTTTTGATTGCCCTATCTAAATGTTGTGGTTTTTGGTAAAATTTGACGGTTTATGATAAAGTATCAGGCTGCCGGAGCCGCGGTGGTATCCGAGTTGATATCTCCGGAGATGACAGGATCGCCGTTTTCGTCGGTTTCGTACGACTCCGGAGTTGTTTCGGGAGTTGCAGTGGTCACGGGAGCGTTTGTTATCGGGCGCTGGATCGCCTTACTTTTATCGGAAATATCAAGTGTCACGCGCTCGTTCTCATCTATATATCCGCCGTATATAAGCTCGGTTGCGATCTTCAGCTTCTGATCGAGGTCTATGACCGAGCCGATAGATATCTGTATTCTGTCCTGATATGTGAGTACGATGCCTATATTATCGGTAATATCAACTGTTGTGATATCTTTAAGAGCGGCTTTTTCGATGCCGGCGCTTATTTCAGAGATCAGTCTGTCCTGTTCCGGGTCCTCGGCAGTGATGAATCCGCCGACTATTACCGATTCGGCAGGGGTATAGCCGATAACGTGCATACATTCGGTGCTGTCATTGTCGTCTATCTTCATTACCCTTCCTATATGGGAGATCACGTAGTTCCTGCCGTTATAGAGAAAGCTTGCCATAGGCACAGAGCGGACTACGGTGATTTTTATGGTCGAGGGGAACACCTTATCCACCTTTACGCTGTCAAGAGTAACGAGCTTATCGAGTATCTTCTGCGGAATGCCGGAAGTATTGAGCCTGACAAGGTTCTCGTTGCCATGCAGTCCGCTTGCTTCGATTATCTGTTCGTCAGAATAGTCGGATTCTCCCTCTATTGTGATCTTATCCGCGTTGAACAGTACAGTAAGCGAAAGTATAGTAAATATTATCACCGCGATCACAGCGAGCATTATGTAGTAAATAACATAGCTGCCTCTTTTTTTACGACGTCTGCGCTCTTTGAGAGCCTGTTTTTCCTGTCTGCGGCGCTCTTCTTCACGCTGCCTTCTGACGGGGCTCTGAGGCGGGAGCTGTTTTTTTGTCTGCTCGGATATACGCTGTTGTTTTCTGCTCTGCTGTGCATTCGGCTTCTTTCGCTGAGCGTTTTTCTGTGAACGGGCGGCTTCCTCGCGCAGCTTCTGCTTGAGTTCTTCGCTGTTCATTTCGGTAGTCCTGCTCTTGTTGAGCCTGTGAAAATCCGGCATTTTTCCCACCTCGCTTTCATATTATTTATCAGGTACGTCACACCGACCTTATATCCGCTCCCACAGAGCGGAGACAGCCTTCGATATCCTCATAACCGCGGTCGATGTAGCAGGTATGACCTATTTTTGTCACGCCTTCCGCAAACAGAGCAGCAGTGACCATTGCGGCACCTCCGCGCAGGTCGCAGGCTTCAAGCTCAGCACCTGAGAGTTTATTTACGCCTTCCACTACGGCGACCTGTCCTTCTACATTGATTCTTGCACCGAGACGCTTGAGCTCGCTCACGTGCCTGTAGCGGTTCTCAAAGATCGTTTCGACGAACATCGTTGTTCCCGGAAGCGTCGCGCATAATGCCATAAGCGGCGGCTGAGCGTCTGTGGGGAATCCAGGGTACGGCGCCGTTCTGATAGACTGCGGGGCTCTGAGGGTCTTGCGGGCATTCAGATAAATCCTTCCGCCGCCGAAGCCGTAAATGCTGCACCCCGTCTGTTCAAGCACCGGAACGACGAGTCCCAGCGAACCTATATCTGCATGAGTGAGCAGTATCTCACCTCTTGTCACCGCACCGCAGCAGAGATATGTTGCGGCAGCGATGCGGTCGGGCATTACCGTGTATGTGCAGCCGGAGAGTTTTTCGACACCCTCTATTATCACTGTCCCGGTACCTGCGCCGGAAATTTTCGCGCCGCATTTTGTGAGATAATCAGCAAGATCGCATATCTCCGGCTCTCTTGCCGCGTTGTGTATCTCCGTAGTCCCCTCAGCGAGAACTGCCGCGAGAATTACGTTTTCGGTGGCGCCGACGGAAGGCACGGGAAACGAGATCACCGCGCCGTGCAGCTTTGGGGCAGTACACACTATGTAACCGTGTTCTTCCTTTATCTTTGCTCCCATTTTCCTGAATGCATCAAGGTGGAAATCAATTGGTCTTGAACCGATCTCGCAGCCTCCGGGGAATGAAAGTCTGCACTGTCCGGTACGTCCGAGCAATGCTCCCATAAATATGATAGACGAACGCATCTCGCGCATGAGCCTTTCGGAGATCTCCGAAGAGTACACGCCCGATGCGTTTATTGTCACGACATTTCCCTCACGCTTGCAGCTGCACCCGAGTGACGAGAGTATCCTGCAAGCGGCATCGCAGTCCGAGAGCTTCGGGCAGTTGCAGAGATCTGTCTGACCTTTTGACAGAACTGCTGCTGAGAGCAGCGGAAGAGCGCTGTTTTTTGCGCCCTGAACGGCGATCTCACCTTCTATGCGCCGTCCGCCCTTTATTACGAGCTTTCGCTGTATCGACATATATATCACCCTTTTCTGCTTTTTCTCTCATATTATGCAGAAAAGGGCAATATTGCTAATTATTGGATTTTATGGGACTTTTCGGGAGCAGCGGTTTCTCTCAGATCTCTTTCACAAGATCGAGTATATTCCCGACCACAAGGTCTGTAGCGTTCGGTATATTAAGAGCTGCTGCGCACTCACCCATTCTGGCAAGGCGCACGCGGTCATTATACAGAGATCTTACTTCACCGAGCAGTTTTTCCGGCGTGAGATCCTTATCTTCTATAAGTATTGCCGCACCGTTCTTGCTCATTGTGAGGGCATTGTAATACTGATGATTTTCCGCTGCCTGCGGAAAAGGTATCAGGATACTTGCTCTTCCGGTGGCTTTAAGTTCGGTGAGCGTCATTGCTCCGGAGCGGGAGATCACCAGATCCGCGGCACAGAGGCAGGTGTACATATTATCTATATATTCCATCGGGCGGAATCTTTCGTCCGGCGCTATCCCGACAGTTTTCATAAGCCCGTCGAACATATCCCTGCCGTTTCCGCCGAAGGAGTGGATATGGTTCACATCTTTGGCTTCGGTCTGTTCCCACTTCACGAGCTGTGCCACAGCTTCGCTTATCTTGTTTGCGCCTAGGCTTCCGCCGAAGGACACTATCGTCATTCCGTCCGGAAGACCGAGCTTTCTGCGTGCAGCGGTGCGATCTTCTATCGGTATATTGCTTCGGAGGGGATTTCCGGTAATCACGCAGTTTTCCTTGTGTGTGAGATGAGTAAGGGCATCTTCGTTCGGAAGCAGCACCTTATCCACATGCTTTGACAGCATTGTCGTAGTCATTCCGGGCAGAGAGTTGCTCTCATGTATTGCTGTTTTTATGCCCATTTTGGCTGCGACTGTAAGTATAGGCGCGCACACATATCCGCCAGTCCCGATCGCTATATCGGGAGCAAATTCTTTCAGCAGCTTTTGTGCATAGCCCTTTGCCGTTATATAGTAGTGGACAGCCTTGATGTTACGCTTGATGTTATGCGGTGTCAGCTTGCGCTGGAATCCGTCCATTCTGAACGCGGTGAAGTCATAGCCTGCTTTTTTTACGAGCTTTTCTTCCATTCCGCCCTCCGCGCCCACAAACATTATGGCGCTGTCCGGAAAAAGCTGTCTTATTTTGTCCGCTATGGCAAGTGCGGGGTTAATGTGACCCGCAGTTCCGCCTGCTGCAAATATTACTCTCATTATGCTATATCGAAGCCTTTCGTGAGATATTCAGAACTACGCCCATTTCGGCGAGCTGCATCATCAGCGCTGTGCCTCCGTAGCTTAAAAACGGGAGCGAAACGCCGGTGTTGAAGAATGCGTTCGATGCGACCGCGATGTTCAGGAATGCCTGTATCCCGATCTGTATAACTATCCCTGCACACAGCAGCATTCCGAATTTGTCCGGAGCCGAAGCGGCAATGTAGAATCCTCTTATTACGAGTATAAGGAACAGAAGTATAACGAGCACTGCGCCCACAAATCCGAGTTCCTCAACAATAACGGAGAAGATGAAGTCGTTGTTTACGAAAGGAAGATAGCTGTATTTCTGGTGTGAATTTCCGAGCCCCTGACCGAAGAATCCGCCGGAGCCGATCGCGATGAGAGACTGGTATGTCTGATATGTCGAACCTCTTACGTCCGCTTCCGGATCCTTGAAGCTCAGAAGCCTGTCTGAAACGTAGTCGAATCCCATCATCGGGAATATCGTAAATACCATTATCGCGGCAAATGCGATAAGCCCGACGACAAGCAGTACATGAGGTATCTTTGCACCTCCGATGAAAACCATTGCGATAGATATGACAAGGATAATGAGCGTAGCCGAAAGATGCGGCTGTATAACGACAAGGAAGCAGGCTATGCCGACACGTATCATTATCGGGAGAAAACCGTGTACAAAGCTTCCCATCTTGTCGTAATTCTTCTGCATATACGCCGCTATCATCATAATAGTGACGAATTTTAGGATCTCTGACGGCTGTATCGTGATACCGCCTATAGCTATCCAGCGCTCAGCGCCGTTTACGGTGCTTCCGATGAGCCGCACAAGAAGCATCATTCCCGCGGCTATTATCATTGCGCCGTTCAGCACGACTTTCGTCATAAGAATGTGGTAGTCGATGAACGAAATGATTATCATTGCCGCAACGCCCACAAGTGCAAATACCAGCTGACGTTTGATAAAGTAGAAGCTGTCGCCGTATGTGACTTTTGCAGATGCATAAGTCGCCGAAAACAGCATTACAAGTCCGAATGTCAGTAATATGATAACAATGAGGAAGAATGAAAAGTCAAACCTCTGCGGTATCGAGAAGTCGATCAGCTTCTTCTTGTTCTGCGGTATCGCAGCCTGCGGATTCAGAGGTCTTGCAGGTCTTTTTCCGGGACGCGCAGGACGCGCTGTCCTTCCCGGCAGCGCAGGTGCAGCCGTACTGCTCTTGTATGTGCGCCTGTTGATGCCTTGTGTGTTGTCCACCTGTACCGCACTCCTTTCGTGTTTTTGCCGCTCGCGCTTGAGAGTCGCGAGATGTCGCTCGCGCTTGAGAGTTTTGAGAGGTCGCTCCGCTTGAGAGTTTTGAGAGGTCGCTCCGCTTGAGATCGGGGCTCTGCCCCGAACCCCGCTTCTTTTCGACGCGAAAAGAAGCAAAAGCGAATAGCTTCGCGTTCTTATCAGATGATTACTGCGCTGATGAGAAATCTTACAGTCCCTGTACCAACAGTATAGCCGCAGCTCCGAAAACCGCCCCTATAAGCGAGAATACTATCACTATCTTGACTTCCTTCCAGCCGCGCATCTCAAAACTGTGATGGATAGGTGTCATCTTGAATAAACGCTTTCCGTGTGTTATCTTGAAATAGGTGGTCTGTATCAGCACAGTCAGCGCTTCCCATATATACACCGCAGCCGCAATGACCATGAGGACCTCAACGTGCAGCCCTATACCAAGCGTCACAACTATGCCGCCCAGAAACATCGAGCCTGTGTCGCCCATGAAAACTTTTGCCGGGTGCCAGTTCCAGATCAGAAATCCCAGACAGCCGCCTGCCGTCGCCACGGAAAGTACCGTGAATCCCGCATATCCCAGCATAGCGGATATTATCGCAAATACTATGCAGTAAACAAATGTTACCGAGCCGCAGAGTCCATCAATACCGTCGTTCAGATTGACCGCATTCACGATGTATAACATTGCCAGACCCATTATAATGTAGTAGAAGAAGTGCAGATCAGGTTCCCCTAAAAACGGGAATTTTATTATCGTACTCGTATCGCCGCAGAGGTATTTTGCAGTAAAATATGCCGCAATGACAAGAACCTGCAATATTATCTTCTGCATAGGGGTAAGCCCTTCGTTCTGCTTCTTCTTTACCTTTATGAAATCATCAAGGAAGCCGATGAATCCGAAAAAGAAAGCAGCAGCTACTGCCGCTATAAGCTTGAAAAGATTCTGCTGCGCGACCTCATCATATCCGAGCTGACCGTTTATCCCGAGAAATATCATTCCGACAGTCACAGCGGCAATTGTGCCGATTATGAACATTATCCCGCCCATTGTCGGAGTTCCCTGCTTATCTTTTTTATGCCATATCGGACCTATATCGAGTATCGTCTGCCCGAATTTGAGTTTACGCAGCCACGGTATCAGTGCAAATCCCAGCACTGCCGTGACAGCAATAGCCACAAATGCGGTAACTATTATCGGTAAAAGCATTGGTTATCTTCCTTTATTTACAGAGTTCTTTTATGATCTCATGTTCACTGAAATGAACATATTCGCTGCCTATGACCTGATATTCCTCATGCCCCTTGCCGCAGAGCACGATGACATCATCTTTTTCAGCGGCTGAGACTGCAAATTTTATTGCTTCGAGTCTGTCGGTATAGCTGTGTATCTCACATTTCCCTTCAAACCCGGAAATAACTTCATCTATTATTTTCTGCTGATCCTCATATCTCGGATTGTCAGAGGTGACGACCGCGATATCTGCGAATCCGGAGACGCATCTTCCCATTGCGGGGCGTTTTCCGGCATCACGCTCACCGGCAGCTCCGAAGACTACGATCAGTCTGCCTTTTACGAACGGCTTTATCGAAGAAAGCGTCTTTTCGAGCCCGTCCTCTGTGTGCGCATAGTCGCAGATAACGGTATAATCCTTGTCATACAGAACTTCGGCGCGTCCGCAGACTCCTTTTACCGTGTTCAGCGCGGTGACAGCTTCTTCAATAGATATTCCGGAGGCGGCGCAGGCTGCCGCAGCGCCCATTGAGTTCATTACATTGAACTTTCCGGGCATCGGGATATTTACACGGAAAGCCTTTTGAGACTCCTTGTCCGCAAGAGTATATGAAACACCGCCGCTTCTGAGTTCGATTCGGCAGGCTGAGACATCTGTCATTTCTTTCACGCTTATCGCGGTCAGGCGGATACCGCCCTGTGCTGAAAGCTCATCATACAGTCTTTTCCCGTATGCATCATCAACATTTATCACAGCTGACTTGCAGCAGGAGAACAGCGATTTTTTTGCTTGATAGTAATTCTCCATGGTACCGTGCCAGTCGAGGTGATCCTGCGTCAGATTGGTGAATATTCCGCACTCGAATATCTCGCCGACGAACCTTGACTGCGAAAGTGCCTGTGAAGAAGCCTCCATTACGCAGTATTCCGCGCCGTTATCGACCATTTCGCGGAAATAACCGTACAGGTCGAACTGGTAAGGGGTAGTGAGGTGAGCCTCATATATTTTTCCGCAGACATCATATCCGGCTGTTCCTATGCAGCCGCATTTATGTCCGCTTTCATTGAGTATATGTTTGATTATATTTACGCTTGTGGTCTTGCCGTTTGTTCCGGTAGCGGCTATAAGCTTCAGTTTTTTTGTTGGCATTCCGTAATATCTCGACGATAATATACTGAATGTTTTTCTTGTATCATCTGTCAGTATCTGCTGCGGCAGTCCGAGATCGTGGTCAGCGACAATTGCGGCTGCACCTTTGGCGATCATATCGGCGCAAGCTGAATGTCCGTCAAAATTTCTTCCGGTTATTGCGACAAAGACATCACCGGGTCTTACTTTTCTTGTATCATCTGTTATTATGCCTATCTCACAGTCGGTGATACCGTTACGCTGATTTTCTTCAAGAATATCATAAAGCCGCAATTTGCAGCCTCCTTCATCGAAAGGTTCCGAGCGGAGCAGAGCCCTGCGGGTTTAATTGCGAAGCGAGTAAAGTTTTTAGGAAGGGGGTCTGGGGGATAACCCTTTTTTCAAAAAGGGTTTCCCCCAGTCTTGAGCGAAGCGACCGATCTCAAGCGTCAGCGACCAGTCTCAAGCGAAGCGACCGGTCTCAAGCGTCAGCGACCATCTTATCCGGCATCTGAGTTATTGACGAGGAAGGTCACTTCTACGACAGTACCCTTGCTTACAACTGTACCGGGTTCTATTGACTGGAGAGATGCGACTGCGCCGTCGTTATTTACTGCACCTCCGGCGAGTGAAACATTCAGACCGTAATAATTGAGTGTGCTGTTTACCATATCGACAGTATAGCCGGTGAGGTCGGGGACAGTCACAGTCTGTTCATCGGCGCCCTGCATATAGATAACGACCGTACCGTTTTTGGGTATAGAAGATGCGGCTTCGGGTATTGTATGGCTGACGATATTTCCGGACTCATCACCCACTACCTCATATTTCAGTCCCTTGGTATTTATCGAAGTGATCGCGTCGAGCAGAGAAGCGCCGTAAACATACGGAACGGTGGTATCCTGCATTTCGAGCTCTTCGGCTGTATATTGGGGATAAACTCCGAGGTATTCGAGGCACTCACTGAATACTGCGGAGACAACAGGTGCAGCTACACGGCTTCCGTAGTACTGACCGCCGAGAGGTTCGTCAACGCATACGAGCATGATATATTCGGGATCGTCTGCCGGTGTGAACGCGCAGAAAGAACCGACATACCGCATATTTGCGCTGTTGTACTCATCGAGCTTCTGTGAAGTTCCGGACTTTCCGCCGATGCGGTAACCGGAGATGTAAGCATTTGAGCCTCCGTTGTAGGTAACTATGTTTTCGGTTATTTCACGCATAAGCTCAGAAGTCTCTCCGCTTATTACCTGTCTTTTTATAGTTGTCTCTGTGGATCTGATGACATTTCCGCTGCTGTCTATGATCTTATCAACAATGTATGGTTTAAGCAGATATCCGCCGTTGATCGCGGCAGTATAAGCGCAGATCATCTGCATCGGCGTTATTTTGTTCGTCTGACCGAACGATGAGGACGCAAGCTCGACATTTCCCATTCTTTCGTACGGAACATACAGCGGACTTGCTTCTCCGGGCAGATCTATGCCGGTTTTTTCTGTGAAGCCGAAAGCTGTGAAATAGTCGCAGAAAAGGCGTTTTCCGAGTTTCAGACCGATCTGTATGAACGCCGGGTTGCAAGAAGCGGTGATAGCATCCTGTAAGCTGAGGGTACCGTGACCGCCGAGTGACCAGCAGTGTATATTTGTGCCATCGACGTTATATACTCCGAGGCACCCGAACGATGAGTTCAGACTGATGACTTCTTCTTCGAGAGCAGAAGCGCAGGTTATCACTTTGAATACCGAGCCGGGGAAATAAAGCTCAGAAACAGCCTTGTTTTTCCACTGCTTCTCACGCATTCCGGCGCGGGCATTTTCGAGATCTTCTTCTATGCGCTTGTCTATTTCTTCCTGATCGCTGAGGGTCCCTGCCATATAATCGAGGACGAGCTGTTCACGCATTTCAGTAAGCTTCTGTTCGTCCTGCTCGGACAGCTTTGAGGGATTGTTCAGATCATATCCCGGAGCTGTTGCCATTGCGATGATAGCGCCGGTCTTTGCGTTCATTATGATACCGGTAGCACGGTTTGCGACTCTGTGCTGGACTATTGCGCTTTCGAGGTTCTTTTCGAGGTAATACTGTACTGTTCCGTCGAGAGTGAGGATAATGTTGTCACCGTCGCTTGCCTCATAGCGGTTCTCGTAGTCATAAGGCATTGCATTTCCGTTTGCGTCCTTTGCCATAACGATAAGACCGTCAGTTCCCTGAAGATAGTCGTCATAGTAGGCTTCAAGTCCGTAGATGCCCTCGTTGTCGTAGTTGGTAAAGCCTATGATAGTGGAAGCAAGGCTGTCGTTAGGATAATATCTCTTGCTGCTTTCCATGAGGTTCACTGTGAAAGCACCGAGGTGTTCATCTGTTATGAACTGCTGTATCTTGTCATATTCAGCCTTATCGACTTTTTTCTTGACTATGAAGTATTCGTTCTTGGTATTCTTGCAGCCGTCCCTGATCTTCTGGACATCGACTCCGAGAAGCTTTGAAAGTGTGGTGCAGATCTTGTCGGTAACGGGAGGTTCTCCCTTTTCCGCACGTTTAGCATCGTTTTCGGCAATTGCCTTCGGAGACAAAACAACGTCCCACACCGTAGTGCTCTGTGCAAGTATCTTGTTGTTGCGGTCGTAAATAGTGCCTCTGTTCGCGGTTATAGTGTAGCTGCTGAGCTGCTGGGAGTTCGCCTTTGACCGGTAGTATTCTGACTTGACGACCGCGGTATTGTAAATTACCGATGCTATGTATCCTGCGATCACTACAAGAATAACAAGCACGACCCAGAACATTCTCCGCTTCATCTTGTTAGTCGGAGCCAGAATGGGCGTGCTTTGTGTGTTATCCGGCATTTTTCCTTTTATCATAAGTTCTCCTTGAGTATCTTTCGCTGTGTCTGAGAGCGCGAGATGTCGCTTGTTTTTCGCTTAATTGCGCGCCTCGTGCGCGCTTTTGGGCGAAAAACGTTTACATACTTCGCGTTTATGTCAAGGCTGTATTGCGCAAAAGTGTGCAGAGATCGCGAAGTCAGCGGAACAGCACCATGCGTCTGTTTGTGCGGCAGAGCCTTTTAATGCACGTCCGCACTAACAGTATATTGGCTTTGTCCGCGGATTATGACTTGAATCCCAAAAAGTCCAGAACATCATAGAACCAGTTCTGTATAGAAACAAATATGTTCGTGTTCTCCTCGGCAACTTCTGTCATTTCTTCAGTATTCAGCGTGATGAATGTGATCTGTGAGCTCTGCGTCTTCTGAAGACCCAGCTCCTGCGATGCTATCTGCTCAACATTGTCGAGCGTGTACATTCCGTCAAGCTTTGAGTTCAGACGGATATTTTCACGCTCCATCTGCTCTATCTCCGTCTTTGTCTCGCTTATCATAGAAGTATAATCAGAGATCTGCACCTTGCTGTAAAGCAGAGAAAAAGCGATAGCTACCGCAAATGTAACTGCCGCAAATACCGCTATGACGCTTCCGTTTCGTCCCACGGACTTTTTCGCGGTAACTTTTATATCCGCTTTTGCAGCCTTTTCCTTTTCGCGCTGCGCACGTTTGCGTTCAAATTCTTCGTCAGTATCGAACAGCGAAAGATCATACGCGAGGTTAGAATTGTCATTGTACATTAAACATCATTCCTTTTGAGGAGCCGCTCACTGCGGCAGCTTTTCTATAATCCTGAGCTTTGCGCTTCTGCTGCGCGGGTTTTCCGCAATTTCTTCTTCGTCCGCCGTTATCGGCTTTCTTGTAATATGGAAAGCCCTCGGCTTTTTTCCGCATACGCATACGGGAAAGTCCTTCGGACAGGTGCAGCCGGTGCACCATTCACTGAACCGCTGCTTTACGATCCGGTCTTCAAGCGAATGGAACGTTATCACCGAAAGTCTCCCTCCCGGTGCAAGCAGCCCGAAAATATCATCGAGAGCCTTGTCAAGCGCATCAAGCTCTCCGTTTACCTCTATTCTTATTGCCTGAAAAGTCTTGCGGCAGGGATTTTTTTCCTTCCGGACCTTCAAAGGCACATTTCGTTTGATTATTTCCGCAAGTTCGCCGGTGGTTTTCACAGGTTCGTTCTCTCTTGCGGTAACTATACCGTGAGCGATACCCCTTGCGAATTTCTCTTCACCATATTTGAATAGTATCCCGACAAGCTTTTCTTCCGGGTATTCGTTCACAACATCATAAGCGCTCATTCCCTCGCCGCTCATTCTCATATCGAGCGGCGCGTCATTATGGAACGAGAATCCGCGCTCCGGGTCGTCAAGCTGATGTGACGACACGCCGAGATCCATAAGAGCCCCGTCGAGATGATCTGTCCCGAGTTCGCACAGGGCTTCTTTGATCTCGCAGAAATTGCGGTTGACAAATATCGGGGAATACCCCTCAAGCCGCTTTTTTGCGGCTTCTATAGCTTCTTTATCCCGGTCAAAGCAGATGAGCTTTCCGTTTTTTCCGAGTTTTTTGGCGATCTCAAGGCTGTGACCGCCGCCGCCTGCTGTGCAGTCGGCATAGATGCCGTCTTCTTTTACGTTCAGACCGTCAACTGCCGGCATCAGCAGTACGCTTTTGTGCGAGAACTCCATTACAGTTCGAGCTCCATTGCCACATCAACAAGAGACTGGGCATTCTGTTCTTCGTTGAACTTCTCCCACTTCTCCTTGTCCCAGATCTCAGCGCGTCCTTCAAGACCTACGATCACAACGTCAGTGGTAAGTCCCGCGTATTCACGCAGCGGTGCCGGTATCAGGGCACGCCCCTGCTTATCCGGTTCGATCTCGAATGCGCTTCCGAACAGCACACGCTGAAGATTTGCCGTTTTTGTCTGCGGCAGTGTCCTTATCTTTGCGACAAGTGCCTGCCAGTCCTCAACGGTATAGACTTTTATGCATTCTGCGCCTATTGTTTTGGAGATCATAAACACTGCGCCGAGCTCTTCGCGCAGCTTAACGGGAAAGTTCATTCTTCCCTTTGCGTCCAGCGTACTTTTGAATTCGCCCCGCAAGTCTATCATCTCCTTCCGCAGTTTTTTTCATTCATGCCGCCCTGGGGACGGCATGAGATAGGTGAAAGTTTTCAACACTTTCAACATTTGAGGGAATCTAAGGGAGGTTTAAAACCCACAAACTGTTGAAAACTTTGTTGAAAAGGTTAAAAAGTGAACTTTTTGCCAAAAAAGTGGACAAAAAACCACTTTAATAACATTATACACTCACCCGAACAAAAAATCAAGGCTAAATTTGCAATTTAACAAACTAAAAGCATAAAACTTTTAAATCTTTTTTTGTGAACATTTAACAAAAATCAACATATTAATTTGAATTGTATTCACAAATTTTTGTCACATTTCGCAAAATATTGTGCAACTCTATGCTTTCTGATACAATATTTTGTGGTCTGCCGGCACGGGTGGTTTTTTCGTCACTTTTATTTTGCCCAAACTTGTGTTATAATATATAGGGAACCTCTAAAAACCCAATTTGAGAGAAAAAGAGCTATCCACTTTATGCCGCTTTGTATGCGCGCGTCCTGCGCGCTTTTGGCGCCAATACCGCGGCTTCCTGCCGTGGCCGGAGTTCGCGTCAAGCCTCCTAACCGGCCGTGGTCTCCCCGGC
>CAMOKN010000129.1 GCA_946617595.1 uncultured Clostridia bacterium | reverse complement strand
TTCTCTCCTTCTCCCCAGTCTTCCGCAGCGATATCTCACAGAAAGACGGTCTGATGACCGGTGAGCTTCATGATGATCTCAAGTATGAGCAGCAGAACAGGCTGGGGCAGCAGATAGATCCACAGTCCGTGTCTGCCGAGAAATGCCATTCCGCTGAATCGGGTCATATAGAATCCTTTTGAGGCTTTGCCCGATTTGAAATATACTCCGAGAGAAGCTCCTGCAAAGAACAGGAAGATGTTCGGGATAAGCGGAAAATAATCCGCGCTGTAGAAGCTGTCCGACGGCAGCCCCAGCGGAAACAGCCAGTAATGCCCGTAGATCTGCGACGGCATATCTATCGAAAAGATACCTTTAAAGCCGATAAAGCCCTGCGGGATATACATTGTTATCACGTACAGTATCACAAACAGGAAGATGCCGAACATATATGGTATTCTTTCTGTGAATCTGCCCGCAAATCCGTAGATCATAGCGGCAATGCCCATAAAGTGCAGCACGCCGAAAACTATCAGTTCCGACGGCATTACCACAGCGGTAACAAAAGTCATCATCATCGCAATGAAAAAATACACTGCGCCGCGCTTGAAATTGTTTGATGAATAATTTGAGGAGATACCCGCAAGAACTATGAAAGTTCCGGCTATCAGCGGCTGGAGATAGCTCATTACTACGTGGACAGGGTGCGGCAGGTCGATGCCATATACGAACGCGAGATCGTAGTACAGATGAAATATTATCATCGCGATATAGTCTATACCGCGTATCTCATCGATTATTCCGACTCTTTTTCCCATCTGATCTCTCCTTTATGGGGTATTGCCGCAGCTGTGTGACCGCATCTCATGGCATTTACGTGTCTCAGTGACCGCTCGGAGGACCGCCGGCAGGAGGACCTCCCGCAGGTGGCGGCTGGATACCGCAGATCCGCATTGACAGCTTCATATAGAGCGGCATGAAAATGAAAATAAGTATATATCCCGCTATCATGCAGGCAATGAATGAACCTATGAACATCTGGAAGAATCCGGGCATATGCTCAAGTGCTTCAGCCGGAGCGTGCGCTCTCGACTGGAAATACGCATAAGCTACCATTGCGAGCGTTATTACCGGAGTGTATATGCAGTCGGAGATAAGAGACTCGAGAAGTCTCGCCTGTATGGAATGGGGTCTGAGCTTTGCTGATCTGACGGCTGCGTCGCCGACACGCTTCATCGGCACGATAAATCCTATTACAAGGCTTATCACTGTGCTGATAGCAAAGCTTATCAGGAATCCAGGTATCGTGAACTGTCCGCCCTGAAGACTGCCTAAGAAATTTCCGAGAAGCGACAGGAAAAAGCTCATGGTGACTCCCATAAACACGCTTATCAGCAATCCGACTTTTTTCATCGCCTTCGGATCGGGAGGCGTTCCTCTCATATCTCTGTTTTCCATAAGCCGTGAAGGTTGCAGTAAGCGTATGCCGCAATTGGTTTGTCACTGTCAGTAAGTGCAAATTCTGCGTATGGCTTATCGCCTGCGGACAGGATCTTGCGCTGCATTCCCTGTGATGTTTCAAGGCATATCCACTGGATAAGATGCTCTTCGGTCATGGGGTGGTCAACCTCGCCGACCTTTACCTTAACTATATTTCCTTCTGTGGAAACAACGGGAACGTGCTTTTCCTTAGCCGCATCGACCGTATTTGCAACGAGCTCGGTCATTGCTTCTCCGCAGCACTTTATCGGGCATACTTTCTTTTCTACGGCAGCTGCCATCTGTCCGCAGATCTCGCATTTGTAAAATTTCGGTGTCATTGAATTGTACCTCCGTATTTTATATTTCTGCGACCCCCGCGGATAACGGAGATCGCTTAATTCTGTGTTTTTTTACGCCAGCGGCTCGAAGTCCGAAGCTCCGTGACCGCAGAGAGGGCACTCGAAGTCCGGCGGAAGTTCATCGCCCTCGTAGATATAACCGCATACAGTGCATATAAATCCCTTTTTCTTTGTAGGAGCGGGCTTCGGCTTTATGTGCTTCTGATATGCGTCGTAAGTCACAGAATCCCCGTCGCCTATGATACGTGCCTCGGTAACTTCTGCCGTAAAGAGAGTGTGGGTTCCGTAATCCTGCGAAGCTATCACTTTTCCTGAGATGTATGCGTTCACTTTATCTGCAATATAGACAATGCCGTTTTCGCTTCTTGCGAACTCTATCGCTGTATCGCCGAACTTGTTCTTCTCGCGTCCGCTTACAAATCCGAATTCCTGATAAGTCGAGAACGGAGCCTTGTCCGTGAGAACGGAGATATTGAACTTTCCGGTGCTCATTATCATATCATGAGTGAGATTCTTCTTGTTCACTGCTACTGTGATGCGCCGCGGCTCATCTGTCAGCAGCTGTGCGGTGTTTATGATGCAGCCGTTGTCCTTGCCGTTTTCATTTGCGGTAAGAACATACAGACCGTATGATATCCTGAAAAGTGCCTTAACATCTATTGCGCTGTCGTTCTGAACGGGAGCAGGCTTTGCGAAATCCTCCGCTATCTTATTTATAAGAGCATCGAGTGCAGGCTCGTTCTCCGGCTTCATTGCTGACTTTATAGTAAGCTGTTCATCGAGTATCCTTACGTTTTTGCAAGGTTCGAGCATTGCGCGGATAAGCTTTCCGGCTGCGGGAGCCCATGTACCGTTTTCGATGACTGCGACGGTCTTGTTGCAGAAATTATGTGCAACGAGATCATGCAGAAGCTCTTCCATTTTTATGAAGATACCGTTATTGTACGTCGTTGTTGCGAAAATGATATGACTGTATCTGAATGATTCCGAAACTATATACGATGTATGAGTCATAGAAGCGTCAAACATTGCAGTCTTTATACCCTTTTGGCGGAGCTTTTCGGCTGCAAGCTCAGCGGCTGCGGCTGTTCCGCCATATACGGACGTATATGCGATAAGCACTCCCTTTTCCTCAGGCTCATACCTGCTCCAGAGATCGTATTTTTTGATGAACGCATCTGTCTCTCTGCGCCAAACGAAGCCGTGGAGCGGACAGATCATCTTTATATCTATACCGGCAGCTTTTTTGAGAACTGCCTGTACTTGTGTCCCGTATTTTCCTACGATATTTGTGTAGTAACGTCTTGCCTCACTGAGATATTCTCCCATAAAATCGACTTCATCTGCGAATATCGCACCTTCGGGAGCTCCGAATGTTCCGAACGCATCAGCTGAGAAGAGTATTTTATCTGTCGTGTCGTATGACATAATGACTTCCGGCCAGTGCACCATAGGAGCGGCAATGAAGCTGAACTCATGCTTTCCGGTTTTAAGGGTATCGCCCTCTTTCACCGTAATGAGGCGGTCTTCCGGCAGAGCCTCGAAGAACTGAGCGATCATAGCTGCGGCTTTTGCGCTTGTTACGACCTTTGTTTCGGGGTGAGCGGTGAGGAGCTGCCAGAGGGTAGCCGAATGATCGGGCTCCATGTGGTGAACTATCACGTAGTCGAGCGGTTTATCGCCGAGTTCGTGCTTTAAGTTCTCAAAGAACAGTCCGCTTATGGCGCTGTCAACGGTATCGAACAGCACAGTTTTCTCATCTTTGAGGAGATAAGAATTATATGATACACCTTTCGGAACGGGATATACCGCCTCGAAGAGTGCGAGTTTACGGTCATTTCCGCCGATATATGTGAGATCCTCAGTAATTTTCTTTGTGCAGTACATTAGATTTCTCCTTTGCATAGATTCTATTATTTGCGGGGACTTTTACAGTTCCGCCAGGGGAGTCGCTTTTGCTGCTTTTCGCGGCGAAAAGCAGCGGGGAGTGGGGCAGAGCCCCACATCTCGAGCGCAGCGGCCGGTCTTGAGCGAAGCGACTGGTCTCACTTCGTACCGAAGATACGGTCGCCGCCGTCGCCGATGCCGGGAACTATATACAAGTCTTCATTTAGATGATCGTCGAGAGCGCCGCAGTATATATCAATATCGGGGTGAGCTGACTGGACGAACTCGATACCCTCGGGGCAGGTAACCACGGAGATTATCTTGACTGTTCTTGCTCCGGCTTCTTTGACTACGCTGACTGCTTTTGCGGCAGTTTTTCCGGTACCGATCATCAGGTCGAGGATTATCACTTCACGCTGTTCTATATCAAAAGGCAGCTTGTTATAATACACCTGCAGACCGTCCGGTTCTGTATCTGAGCGGCAGATGCCGAGATGCCCCACCTTTGCTGCCGGAACAAGGGCGGTTGCACCGTCAACCATGCCGAGTCCTGCGCGGAGCACAGGCACGAACGCTACCTTTCTTCCCGAGATCACATTTGAGTTTGCGATAGCGATCGGCGTCTGCACCTTTATCTGCTTCAGCGGAAGGTCACGGGTCGCCTCATAGGTCATGAACATTGTGACTTCCTCAACGAGTTCACGGAACTCCTTAGATCCGGTATTTTTATCACGCAGGAGCGTGATCTTATGCTGGAGCAGCGGGTGATCGAGGATATGCAGCTTTTCGTTGTTATACATTATTCTTTCCCTCCAGTGCGGTTATTTTATCTACACGAACGGCGTGTCTGCCGCCCTGAAATCCGGTATGCAGGAAGACATCTACGGACTCGATGACCGAGCCGATACCCATAGTTCTTCCGCCGAAGCAGATCACATTTGCGTTATTGTGCAGTCTTGTATATTTTGCGGCGTAATAGTCATAACCGATGGCTGCGCGTATGCCGTTGATCTTGTTTGCGGCGATAGATATGCCTATGCCTGTTCCGCAGACCAGAACGCCTTTATTTTCGTCATTTTCGAGGACTTTTGCACATACCTTTTCGGCAATGTCGGGGTAATCCACCGGTTCACCGCCGCAGCCGAGGTCTTCGTACTCAAATCCTTTTTCTTTGAGATATCCGATCAGTGCGAGCTTCATTTCATACCCGCCGTGATCGCATCCGATATAAATCATCGCTATCGCTCCTTTATCCGCCGGAGGCGGAACCTCTGTCCGCCCGTAGGCGGGACCTCTGCCCGCCCGTAGGCGGGACATTTTGCCGCCCTTCGGGCGGGATATACTATAGCCGCGAAGCGGCTCCTCTTTGTCCGTCGGAGACGGATCATTCTGCATCAAAACGTCAGGTTCTTTTTCGCCCGCGAATAGTACAGATTTTCTTTTGGCAGTCCCTGCCGGCGTTGGCGACTTACTTTTGCCAGCAGTGGCAAAAGTAAGCAAAAACACCGCTCCCTCAGAGCTTTCGGAGTAGCTCCGCAGAGTGCGGACTTTCTGAACAGCTCAGACTGGAGCTCTCCTCAGAGCTCTTCGGGAGTCTGCCGGTGTTCAATTGCTCCTGCTCCTGTTGAGAGTGAATATTGGCTTTATTTTCTTTCTTTGGCAAGACGCTCGCGCTCAGCCTGAGGAAGTCTCAGATATTTCGGCATCAGCGCAGCTGCGTCTGTGTCGGGATAATCCGCCGCCGCAAGACATACACCTACACCGTTCTGGAATCTCTGAGAAGCAGGCGCAAGGATTATCCTTTCGCTGCTGAAACGATCATAACACAGCATCGCTCCGTCGCCGCAGAGAAGTATCTTCCTGCCTGCGTACTTTTCGTCGAGCTCATCTTTAAGCTCGTTTATCATCATCGCCCTGTCGTTGCAAAGACGGATAACCGCGCCGCCCTTTATTTCAAACACGGCATTATACACCTGACTGCACCTCGCGTCCATTACCGCGCATACGATGCCTTCATAAAGCAGAAAGTTATACGCCATTGCGTGCAGCGTCGATACCGCGCGGCAAGGTTTTTTGAGAGCATACGCCATTCCCTTTACCGCCGATACGCCGATACGCAGTCCCGTGAATGAGCCGGGTCCCACAGATACCGCAAATGCATCAATGTCCGCAAGCGTCATTTTTGAATTTTCAAGAAGTGACTGCACAAGCGGCATCAGTGTCTGCGAATGAGTGATCCTGTTGTTTATTGATCCTTCGGCAATTATCCTTGTGTCATCGCCGGTTTCACAGATCGCTGCACCCACGCTTACGGCAGAGGAATCTATTCCGAGAATTATCATCTCTGTTCCCCCTTTTTCGTAACAGTTATCCTGCGGGAACTTTCTCCGGTCTTCGCTATATCAACGAACCATACGCTTTCAAGCTCGTCCGCAAGCCCCGGTATGTTCTCACTCCATTCCACCGCGATTATCCCGTCACGGTCGAAGTAGTCGAAGAAACCGGTGGCGTAAAGATCATCAAAAGTGTTTATCCTGAACAGATCAAAGTGGAATACGCTTATCTTACCGCCGATGTACTCATTTACTATTGCAAATGTCGGGCTGGTAACTGTGTCCGTTATGCCGAAATGCCTTGCGATCCCCTTTGTGAAGTGCGTTTTTCCGGCACCCATTTCTCCGGTATATAAAACGGCATCGCCCGATTTAAGTTCTTTGGCAAAGCGCTCCGCCGCTTCTATCGTTTCTTCAACCGAATTTGTTTCGTATATCATCAGAAAAGTCCGGATATGTTTCCGTCGTTGTCAACGTCTATTGAGTAAGCCGCAGGCTTCTTGGGCAGTCCCGGCATTGTCATTATGTCACCGGTATATACAACGATGAATCCCGCGCCGGAAGAAAGTTTCATGTCGCGTACTGTGATCTTGAAGTCTGTGGGCTTGCCGAGTTTAGCCGGGTCGTCTGACAGTGAGTACTGAGTCTTTGCAACACAGATCGGGACATCGGTTATTCCGACTTCCTGTATCTTTGCAAGCGCCTTTTCAGCCTGAGCGGTGTAGATAACTCCGTCCGCGCGGTAGATCTCGCGTGCAAGTGTCTCGACCTTTTCCTTTACGGACAGCTTTTCGTCATACAGCGGCTTGAATGCTGCGGTTCCTTTATCTATTACCGCACATACTTTCTGAGCAAGGTCGATTCCGCCTTCGCCGCCCTTTGCGAACACATCGGAGAAAGATACCTCAACGCCTTTTTCCTTGCAGAAGTCGGTGACGTATTCTATCTCTGCATCGGTGTCTGTGCCGAAATGGTTTATCGCAACAACTACCGGCACACCAAATTTGCACATATTCTCAATGTGTGTACCGAGATTAACGATGCCCTTTTTCAGTGCATCAAGATTTTCAGAGCCGAGTTCTGCCTTCGGAACTCCTCCGTTGTATTTGAGAGCGCGGATAGTTGCGACAAGCACTACACAGTCAGGTTTCAGACCCGCAAAACGGCATTTTATATCAAAGAATTTCTCGGCTCCGAGATCTGAGCCGAAGCCTGCTTCTGTTATGCAGTAATCTCCGAGCTTCAGCGCAAGCTTTGTTGCGCGGACGCTGTTGCAGCCGTGAGCTATGTTTGCGAACGGACCGCCGTGGATTATTGCAGGATTGTTTTCAAGAGTCTGTACGAGGTTCGGGTTTATAGCGTCCTTGAGCAGTGAAGCCATAGCGCCTACCGCGTTGAGATCACGCGCGAACACGGGCTTTCCGTCGTATGTGTATGCAACAAGGATATTTCCGAGACGCTTTTTGAGGTCTTTAAGATCGTCCGCAAGGCAGAGGATCGCCATTATCTCGGTCGCAACTGTGATACGGAAATGATCCTGTCTCGGGACGCCGTCCACTCTTGTTCCCATACCCACAACGCAGTTGCGCAGTGCTCTGTCGTTCATGTCGAGGCAGCGGTCTGTCTGTATCATACGCGGGTCGATGCCGAGTTCATTTCCCTGCTGGAGATGGTTGTCTATGATCGCGCAGAGCAGGTTGTTGGCTGATGTGATGGCGTGCATATCGCCGGTGAAATGAAGGTTTATGTCCTCCATAGGGACTACCTGTGAATAACCGCCGCCTGCGGCTCCGCCCTTTACGCCGAATACCGGACCGAGAGAAGGTTCGCGAAGTGCAAGCACCGAATTTTTTCCGATCCTGTGCATACCCTCGGACAGACCTATGCTTGTGGTGGTCTTTCCTTCGCCTGCGGGGGTGGGGTTTATGGCGGTAACAAGAATGAGCTTTCCGTCAGGCTTTGTGCTCATTCTGTTGATGCAGGACTGTGAGATCTTTGCCTTGTAGTGTCCGTAAGGTTCGATCTCGTCCTCGCTGATGCCGAGTTTACCGGCAATTTCCGTGATCTTCAGCATTTTTGCCTGCTGAGCAATTTCGATATCTGTTAGCATGGCTGTCTTCTCCTTTTGTCGGGTTGGTTTTCAGGCAATACCGGGCAAATGCGTTATCCGTGTTCTGGCGGTATTGCCTTTATATTTTTACCGCAGAGATCATGCGGCAGAGTATGGAATAAATCTGTGAGCTGTCAGCTCTTCTTTTTGGCAATAAAAATTGCCGCTATGAGTGAAACGATCATTATACCGCCTATCACCATAAGCTTTCCGTAGATCAGGGGACCCTGCGGATCTCCGGCTATACCTTTCATCATACGTTCAAATGCGATATCGAACGGTACGGTATATGTAAGGTTTGCCGACGACCAGCGGAACTCGGATGTTATGAACAATGCTGCCGCACCTGCCACATCGAGTATTACCGAAACGACCGATGAAATGACTATTCCTTTTGTATCGAAGCAGTCGCCGCCGACGCGGTACCCCAGAAATGTCATCACAGTTACGAGAAGCGCAAGGAACGATGTTATCAGTGAGCCGATCTCATCGTTGATGCCCACGAGATCAAACAGATATCCTGAGCCTGCCCAGAGCGCACAGCCGATTATTCCGAACAGCAGCGCCGCTATCGTACCTACCGCAGGCTTGCTTCCGCCGTAATATGAGGCGGTGTTTACGGTTGCACGGCTCAGATTTATTTTCTGATCGGGCTTCGCACGCTTCAGCTCGGTGACTTTCTCGATTCCCGTCCTGCGTTTTTTCTCAAATCCGTCGTCTCCGGCTCTGGGATCTCCTCTGAGAGTATCGCCCTTGCGTCTTCCGTCGAATCCCACAGGCTCATCTGATGCCGTTGCGTTGTCGTATGTTCCTCCGACATAGGCCCTTACCTGTGACGAACCTGATACTATAGAAGGACTGACTCCCGGAAATCCTGCCGAGGGATTTATCAGCGGTACATTTCCGTTCTTGTCGAGCGGAACATCACTTGCCTTTATATCCTCGCCGGTATTGTCCGTGGGTTTGCCGAGAGTCGGGTCAAGTGCTGTGATCTCGACATCTTCTCCCTCGTTGCTGTCATCGACCAGCTCTGTGACCGCAACATTCTCGTCTTCTCCGACGGGTTCATCTGTCTCGTCGATGACTTCGATGTCTCTGCCGCCTATGCTTGTGAGGGAAGTGATCTCCGTAACGAGCTTTTCTCCCTTTTCAAGATGTATCACATCTGCGGCTCTGAGCGCCTGTTCGTTATCGTATGCCGGATCGTCCGGCTGTTCTTCCGGGCTGTTTTCGCTGTTCAGCAGATATTCTTCCGGAATGCCGTATTCTTCATGTGTAATGTTCTCTTCCGCCGGGGGCGTGTCGTTTTCATCAAACATAAGGCTGCCCAGAGCGGGATCATCTGCCGCGCCGGAAACATTCTCCGGTTTTACGGACGTGTCATGGCCCCATGACGCGGTAAGCTTCTCATCATCACCGCCTCCGACATACATGAGCGAATCGAGCGAATTATCGGCGTGCTCTTCCTGCTGAGCCTGTCTTGCCTTTTCTTCATCAAATTCTTTCTGCGCGGCCGCAAAGATCTCCGAAACGGGAGGCTCTTTCTTTTCTTCCTCAGTTTCCGTGACCATGAACCCGCTTATGTCGGAATGATCCGAGTCGGTTGATATGACATGCTCACTGTGTTCGGATATGCTGCCGTATTCCGTTGTATCGGAGGTGTTCGCAAGCAGATCGTTCACTTCCGCGTCATCACTTATAGGTGCAGCCGTGCGTTCCGGCTCTGCGTTCCTGTTTTCTTCATGTACAGGCACAGCTGCGGAAAACGGCGGAACTGTGCTTTCAGGCTGTTTTTCGGGTGGAACTGCGGAAACCGGCGGTGCGGTATCCTCAAACTCGCGGATAAGTCTCCCGCTTGCGCAGCTGCGGCAATACTGCACGGGTACGCCGTTGTCGTCATATATGCCGAGTCCTGACGATGTGCCGCACTTATAGCAGCAGTTCACATACGAATTTGCTCTGAGATCGTCTGAGATCTCACCCATGAACCGTTTGATGTTTCTGATGTTCCTGAGCGCATCGTTATACTTTACGAGGGCTACAGCAGCACCTCTGCCGGTGGTCTTGTAGTGCTTTATGATATGTGGCTTTGAAGCGGCCTGTGCCGCAAGCAGAGCATCCGGACCGCCTGCTGAGGGATCCTTAGCGTTTATTACCCATATTATCGCGCCATACGTTCTGGTCGCGGGATTTTCCTTGATGACGACGGACAGGTCTTTTATCCTGCCGGCAAGTGCCTCACAGCCGTCATCATATACGAGATCGACGGATTCTTCCGTCTGCAGCAATTCTTTCATATCGTTCCTCGGTGGTTTTACAGTCAGCTGATACCTGTAGTTTGTTATGACACAGCATATCACTCTAATTTTACAATATTTTCTTAATAAAGTCAATAAAAATATTGAAAAATCCGAAAATTTATGATATAATATTTTTATATTACGTCCGGGCAGTGCATTGATACAAGAAAACAGTCATTACACAGCTGCGCTGTCACGATAAAATGCAAAGGTTCTGATAACTCTATGAGAAAGCACGTAATAAAGGCACACACCTATCTGCCTGTTTCGAGCGATCCTTTTGATATGCCGATACCGATAAAATTTGAACTGTACCATGCGAATACGCTCCTTTCGATCTTTTCGGTCAAAGATGACATGACAGTCGATTATTCATACAACGCGAACACGGATATACCGCTGCTTTTTCCGCCGGATAAGCGGCTGAAGATAGAAGACGTTTATTACATCATACGCTCAAGAGTATTTCCGGATAATCCCTACACCGCGCCCATGGAGCTCCAGAGACTGGGACTTGAAGAATACAATCCGTATGAGATAATAAAGCTGACATACGGCATACTTCAGACCGATGCATACTGGATCAAGCGATCGGACGACAATTCTTCGTTCGATGATGCTATAGCAAAGTACAACAAGGTCATGTTCGGTGTTCAGCCGCCCGGACCCGGCAGCAAAATAGAGGATTTTCTTAACTGACAAAGGATAACGGCATATTATGGGAAAAACAAGCTTTGAATACGAAAGAACACCGTTCTACTACGAGACGGACAAAATGGGTATAGTCCACCATTCAAACTATATCCGCTGGTTTGAAGAAGTACGTGTTGCGTACATGGCGGACAGGGGGTATCCCTACGCAAGAATGGAGAGCGAGGGCGTGATGATACCCGTTCTCGCTGTGGACTGCAAATACAAGATACCGGTGAAATTCGACCAGACGGTGCTTATAACGGGAAAAATAGATCATTTTGACGGGCTCAGGCTCAATGTTTCATACGAGATAAGGGACAAGGCGAGCGGAAAGGTCTGCGTTACCGGACATTCGGAGCATTGCTTCGTCAATTCCTCAAATTTCCGTCCCGTGCGACTGAACAAGACACACCCCGAAATGGCTGAGATATTTATGTGACCGAGGTGAGAGCGTGAAGGAATACGACGTTGCAATAATAGGCGCGGGCGCAAGCGGAGTCTTCATGGCTTATGAGTTTGCGAAGCTTGACAAAGGCATAAAAGTCTGTATGATCGACAGAGGCGGTCCGATAGAAAAACGTGTCTGTCCGATAGACGGCAGGAAGATAACCTCCTGCATTCACTGCAAGACCTGTGCGATAATGAACGGCTTCGGCGGCGCAGGCGGTATGTCCGACGGAAAATACAATATAACAAACAGCTTCGGCGGCGATCTCTATTCCCACACGGGCAGGGAAGAAGCCATAGAGCTTATGGAATATGTCGATAAGGTAAATCTTGAAATGGGCGGCGGCGACGCAAAGCTATACAGCACGGTAAGCACCGATCTCAAAGCCGAGGCACTGAGATACGATCTTCACCTGCTCGATGCGAAAGTGCGGCATCTCGGTACCGACCGGAACCGTCAGATACTTCAGAACATCTACGACTATGTGAAAGACAAGATAGACATATATTTCCATGAAGAGGTGCAGAAGGTCGAAAAAAACGGTGATAAATTTCTTCTGACGACCGACAGGGATACATATTCCTGCAAACAGACGGCGATCGCCGCGGGACGCTCAGGCTCGAAGTGGATATCCGGTGTCTGTGAGAAATTCGGCATAGCCACAAAAAGCAACAGAGTTGACATCGGCGTGCGTGTTGAACTTCCGGCCGCGGTATTCGAGCATATCACATCGAAAGTCTATGAGAGCAAGATAGTGTTCCGCACAAAGAAATACGGCGATCTTGTCAGGACATTCTGCATGAACCCGTACGGCGAAGTCGTGAACGAGAACACGAACGGCATCATCACAGTGAACGGTCACAGCTATGCCGACCCGAAGCTGCACACCGATAACACGAATTTTGCGCTTCTGGTCTCAAACACATTCTCCGAGCCGTTCCGTGACAGCAATCTGTACGGCGAGTCGATAGCGAAGCTCTCGAATATGCTCGGTGGAGGAGTGCTCGTACAGCGGTTCGGTGATCTTGTTGCCGGACGCAGGACCAACGATCACAGGCTCTCGCAGGGTTTTCTTGAACCGACGCTCAAGGCAACTCCGGGCGATCTCAGCCTTGTTATCCCGAAGCGTCAGCTCGATGACATCATAGAGATGATATACGCCCTTGACAAGATAGCTCCCGGCACTGCGAATTATGATACCCTGCTATACGGAGTTGAGGTGAAATTCTATAATTCAAAGGTGAGCGTTGACGATCATCTTGAAACATCGGTGAAGGGACTGTATGTGCTCGGCGACGGTTCGGGGGTCACACATTCTCTCTCTCAGGCATCTGCCTCCGGTGTTTATGCAGCGAGAATAATCTCGGAAATGTACTGAAAGCGCATATCCCGTCTTTTTTAAGGGTACCTCTAAAAACCGCTTTGAAAAGAGAAAATGTGGCAGCCGTGTCGAAGACGAGGAAAGACTCCGAAGGCTTGCTGGCGCAAGGTGAGGAGACTTGACGAAATATTCGACGCGGATGACTCGTTTTCTCTCAAATGGGTTTTTAGAGGTTCCCTTAAGGCAATGACGTACAGCCTATAACATATTTCAGGAAGGAACAACAACTATGAACGTATGGCATGACATTGACAGCAGCCGCATAGATCCCTACAACTTTCTTGCGGTGATCGAGATACCCAAGGGAAGCAAGAAAAAATACGAACTCGACAAGAAGAGCGGACTTCTGATGCTCGACAGGATACTCTACACATCGACACACTATCCCGCAAACTATGGATTTATCCCGAAGACTCTCGCGGACGACGGAGATCCGCTGGGCGTTCTTGTCCTCTGCAATGAGGTGATAGATCCGATGGTGCTTGTTCCGTGCTATCCTATCGGTGTCATCAGCATGATAGATAACGGCAGGAATGATGAGAAGATCATCGCTATACCGTTCGAGGATCCGAGCTACAATGCCTACAGAAGCATAGAGGCTCTCCCGAAGCACATATTTGAGGAAATGCAGCACTTCTTCCGCGTCTATAAACAGCTTGAGGGCAAGGAGACGGCGGTAAACGAAGTTCAGGGTCAGAAAGCTGCCGCAGATATCATCAGACAGTGTATAGCCAGCTATAATGAGATCTATGGCAATAGTGAAGAGACAGCGGCTGACGCAGAGTAATGCTTTTTGATGAAGAAATGATGCTTCTTGCGGCAGAAGAAGCAAAAAAAGCGGCAGCGATCGGAGAGATACCGGTCGGTGCCGTTATCACAGACGAAAACGGCGAGGTCATCGCAAAAGGCCACAATGTCCGGGAAACACAGAATGATCCTCTCGGGCACGCTGAGGTATGCGCAATTGCCGCTGCCGCAAAACATCTCGGGAGCAGGAGACTTTCCGGCTGCACGCTGTACGTGACGCTCGAACCATGCCCGATGTGTGCGGGAGCAGTTATGAACGCTGAAATGAAGCGCCTTGTTTACGGCGCTTTTGATGAGAACGGCGGAGCCTGCGCGTCAGTGATATGCCTGTTTGAACACAAATTTCCGCATAAACCGTTTGTGAGGAGCAGAGTTCTCGAAAAAGAGTGCTCTGCACTTATGACGGATTTTTTTGCCGGTATCAGAAAAAACGTTTCGGATAAAGAGCCTTGACAGACAGATCGGGCTTCTCCGGTACGAAAATTAATTATTGACTGTAAAAGTGGTGGTAGGTTGAACCGATACAAAACGCTTGCGGCGAATACGATAATACTTGGACTGGGGCAGTTCGGTTCAAAGGTGCTTGTCATTGCGATGATGGGATTCTATCAGGCTGCGCTCGGCAAGGAAGGCTACGGCGAAATAAACAATATAATAGATACCGCGACTCTGCTCATGTCGCTGGCTACGCTGTCGATCGGCGAATCTCTGATACGCTTCGGGATTGATAAGGCTTATGACAACAAGCAGGTATTCTCGATCGGATTCAGGGTAACACTTATAGGCGTTACTTTCAGTATGCTGTTCGTGCCGCTGGTCGGGCTGTTCGCGAATGTTTTCCCCGATAACAATGTTCTGCTGCTGCTCAGGGATTATGCGTGGCTTACGATACTGTATGTCACTACGGGGAGCTTCAAGAGTTCCTGTGCGCTGTTTGTGCGCTCGATAGGATATGTAAAGCTGTATGCCGTGGACGGGATACTCACCACGGTAATGAACATAGTATTCAATGTTCTGCTGCTCTTTACCTTCAATCTCGGTAACACCGGCTATCTGCTCTCGGTCATACTTGCGGATATCTGCTCTATCGTTTTTCTGACATTTGCCGCGAAACTGAAGAAATATTTCATTCTGTTCGGCATAGACAGGGATCTGCTGAAATCAATGATGCGGTTCTGTCTGCCTATGATACCGACATCTATAATGTGGTGGATAATAAACGCTTCCAGCAGTTTTATGATCTCCGGGATCATGAGCTTCGGAGACAGCGGTATGTATAAAGCCGCAACAAAATTCCCCAGTATGATATCCATATTCTCCGGAATATTCTCGCAGGCATGGAATATGTCCGCGATAACCGAAAATAATTCCCGCACCATAGCGAAATTCTACACAAATGTGTTCAACATATTCCAATCGACGGTATATGTCATATCGGCGGCACTGATGCTTGTGATAAAGCCGGCGATAGTCATTCTGTGCGACGAGGCGTTCTACACTGCTTATCACTACACGCCGTTCATAATACTGTCGGTGGCATTCACTTGTTTCTCGACGTTTATGGGAAGCGTATATGTCGCGTCAAAGCAGTCCATGCGTTCTATGGTCACGGCTGCGATAGGCGCCGGACTGAACATCGTGCTGAATCTTATCTTTATAAACGTGGCGGGAATACACGGTGCCGCGTTTGCGGGATTTATAAGCTTTCTTGCGATATTTGCGGTTCGTGCCGTAGATACTCACAGGATAGTTTATATGGATCTGAAATTGCCGAAGATGATAGTTAATTCCGCTCTTTTGATGATAATGGGATTCATAATATTCTTCGTTGAATCCGAGATAGCATATTATCTGTCACTTTCTGTGCTGTTCGTACTGATAGTTGTTATAAACTTCAAGGCCGGAGTAAAAGCGATCAGAATGATAATGAAAAAAGAAGTAACAGAGGAATGACATACCTGAACAATGGAAAAGTATTACCTGTGGCTCGTACTCGCTCTTGGTGAGGGAGAGCCTGAAATAACACGGCTGCTGAATCAATACGGAGATCCTGAGTCTGTTTATGAGGCATTCCGCAGCAATGTGTCGCTTGTGGGACCTGAGCTTCTTGCGAGAGCGGAGAGCGCAACTCTTGAAAAAGCGGAAAAACTCCGGGCTGAGATAGCCGGAATGGGCTATGATATCATAACACGTGATTCGCCGGATTATCCGGAAAAGCTTAAAAAGGTCGAAAATCCGCCATGTGTGCTGTTTGCACATGGAGATACCACGCTGCTGAGAAAAAAACTCATAACCATGGTAGGCTCACGCAATATGACCGATTATACCGAAAGGATCATTCCCCGCATCATTGAAATGATAGCCAGAGAATATGCGATAGTCGGCACACTCTCTGAGGGGTGCGACCAGACGGTCTGTCTGAACGCGCTCAGGTACGGTCTGCCTTTTATAGAGGTGATGCCGTGCGGACTTTCGCAGACATATCCGGGCGGCAGCAAGACGCTTCGTAAATATCTTACAGCAAACGGCGGGCTCCGGATAACCGAGTACCTCCCTAAAGAAAAAGCCGGACAGGGAAACTTCCTGCGGCGGTCGAGGATACTCGGCGGTATCTCGTATGTTACGCTCGTGCTGCAGGCAAGGACCGGAAGCGGTGCGCTTGCTACTGCCGAATACTCACCTGCTCCGCTGTTTATGCCGCCGAACAATGTATTTGCACCCGAATATGCCGGTACTGTGAACGCTGTAAGAAACGGTGCCAAGCTTTATATGGGCGCAAAGGACATATATCTTGCGTTTGGGAGAGCGGAGAAAACAGAGGATACGGCGGCTGCGCTGAAGCCGAATTTCCGCAATGTGAAAAAAGCGCAGAAGCCAGCGGACGATGAAGTAAAAAGTATGCCGGATAGATCTGCGGTTCCTCCGGCTTCGGTACCTGAAGAAGATTTCGACAGCAAAGAGCAGTATGAACTGTACGAGATCATACGCGGTGCCGGTACGCAGATATCCCTCGAAGAACTCATAGCCGTGACCGGTCAGTCCGCAGCTCATCTTTCCGAAACACTGCTCGATCTTGAGATCGCCGGTAAGATCTCTTCCGCCGGCAGCAGATATTCAGTTTCACGCTGACAGACGTTTCGTTTGAGACCGGGGAGAAAGAGAGAAGGGAACCCCAATTTCCCTACTCCCCAGACCCCTCCACTCTTCCACCTTTCTGAAAGGCGAATACCTGAATGAACGTTATCGGTTCATAATGACAGATATGAAATAAGCACAGAGTATCCTGTAACGCTCTGTGCTTATTTGATGTATGAACTCAGCCGGAAGATAATATATCAGTCTGTGATGATAGGGCAGAAACGTCCTCGTATTGCCTCTGCAAGCTTTTGGGGAGACAATCTCACCTGTACGCCGATGCGTCCGCCGCTGATGTAAAATTCCGGCAGTTCTTCCGCTGTGGAGTGAATGACTGTCATGAACTGCTTTTTCATTCCTATGGGCGTGCAGCCGCCTCTCACATAGCCGGTCACGGCTGTCAGATCCTTGACATGGAGAAGCTCTACTGATTTTTCTTCAACGCTCTTTGCTGCCTTTTTCAGATCGAGCTCTTTATCCACCGGTATAAGAAAGCAGTAATAACTGCCGCTTTTTCCTTTTGCAACGAGCGTTTTGAATGTCTCGGAAAGCGGCTGACCGAGTTTTTCCGCAACTGTGATCCCGTCTATGAATTCATCACATTCATAGCTCTTTTCTGTGTATGGTATCTTGTTTTTTTCAAGAAAACGCATTGCGTTCGTTTTTAATTCCTTTGCCATATATCATCACCCGTTTACTACATTTACCGGAGTTCCCGCAATAAATGCGGCAAGGTTCTTCTCCGCTATATCAAGCAGACGCGCTCTCGTTTCAGATGCTGCCCATGCTATGTGAGGTGTGATTATGCAGTTCGGCGCTCCGAAAAGCGGACAGTCCTCAGCCATAGGCTCTTTTTGAAGCACATCAACACCTGCCCCCATCAGCTTTCCGCAGTCAAGGGCTGCCCGCAGCGCCTTCTCGTCAACAACCGGACCTCTTGATGTATTTATTAGTATTGCACCTTTTTTCATCTTTCCGAACGTCTGTTCGTTCATAAGTCCCTGAGTCTGCGGAGTCAGCGGACAGTGCAGAGTAACGATGTCGCTTTCTTTCAGCAGTGTGTCCATATCAACGAAAGGGTAGGGGATATCCGGCTTTTTCGTGCGTGAACAGATGAGCACATTCATTCCGAATGCGTCTGCCGCTCTTGCTACCCTGCTGCCGATAGCACCGCAGCCTACAATTCCTATGGTCATACCTGACGCACAGGTTATCGGGAAAGGAAAATATGAGAATGTCGGACTGGTCTTCCAATCTCCCGCATCGACAGAAGCGCGGTATTTACTGAGGTTTCCGAGCAGCTCGAAGATAAATGTGAATACAAGCTGAACCACTCCGTCGGTCGAATAGCCGGGTACATTCGTAACGATCACGCCTTTTTCCTTTGCTTTTGCAAGATCGACGTTGTTGCAGCCGGTCGCGAGAATACCTATGTATTTCAGGTTTTCCGCCGCTTCAAGTACATCGGCAGTGATAAGGGTCTTGTTGCACATTATTACATCGGCATTCCTGACACGCTCAATGACCTGATCCGGTGCTGTTACGCCGTACTTTATGACGGTCCCGTGATCCTCAAAGCCCGAAAAGCTGAGATCTCCGGTCGTTACGGTATCTGCATCTGTGAATACTATTTTCATATGGTGCTTCCCTTTCTTATATTGTATAAATTTATATGTCAAATTGTCCAAAAATAACCGCTCCGCCAACTGTTTCGGATATTTACTCTGAAACAGGCTCCGGCATCTGACCATTGAAGCTATAGCGGCAATATATACGCCGACAGCACCGATATACCCATAAAAGATGCTTCTGTGTAATGGAAAACTGCCTGATACAATTTGCATTATACCACATTCTGTCAAATATTTCAATATTATTTTTCCTGAGAGGCTGTGACGTAAGTATATCAGGAAAATGATGTTAAAATTTATATGATTTTTGTCAAAAACGGTATTGACAACTATCTGACAAAGTGGTATAATAATAATGCGGTGACGAAGACCCGGCATTTTACGCTGCCGGGTCAGGCGAGGGATTATGCAGCAGTCACGCGCAGATAGGAGAAATAATATGAGTGAGATCGAATTCGGCAGCTCGCTGTACAAGCTCTATCACAGCGTTGTTAAGCTTGAAGCCGGTGCGGTCAGGGAGAGCAAGGGATGTGCAGATCTGACAGTAAATGAGCTTAACCTTCTGGAGTGCATACGCTCTCTTACCAAAGGCTCAGCCGGACCCACCATAAGTGCGATTGCCAATGAGCTTGATATCACGCGGCCTTCCACGACCGTTGCAGTAAACAAGCTTGTCAATAAGAAAATGGTGATCAAGTCGGACTGCGCAAACGATGGACGCTCCGTCAGAGTTAGACTGTCAGCCAAGGGCGAAAAGGCTTATGGCGCACATCATACATATCAGAACTCCCTTGTGAAAGATGCGAAGGAATATTTCTCTGAGAAAGAATTTGACGAGATCGCAGGCAGCATAGATAAGCTGAAAAAGTTCTTCGCTGAAAAGATCGAGGATTCTGAGAATGAAGAATGATTTTAATGCAGGCAGTTATTTCTGCCTGCAAAAAAATACATCAGCAATTTAGCAGTTGAAACCGCTTACAGATAAAAGCAATAAATTATTTCAACTATCAAGCCAATATTTGTTGATAATCAATCAAAACAAGTTCCGAAGTCAATGAAAGGAGAACACGACAATGGGAATGACGTTCAACAGAAAACTCCCGATACCGAAGCTCATAAAAGAGCTGTACCCGCTGTCTGAGACAGTCACAAATGTAAAAGCAGAGCGTGACGAGCAGATCAAGGCAATTTTCAGGGGTGAAGACAAGCGATTTCTGCTTATAATCGGACCATGCTCGGCAGACAGAGAAGATGCGGTCCTCGATTATACTCTGAGGCTTGCAAAGGTGCAGGAAAAGGTAAAGGATAAGGTATTCATAATCCCGCGTATCTATACCGGAAAACCCCGCACTACCGGTGAGGGATATAAAGGTATGCTGCACCAGCCCGACCCGAGCAAGAGCGAGAATATGCTCGACGGTATAGTTGCGGTGCGCAGGCTGCACACAAAGGCTATCGAAGAAACCGGACTTGTCTGTGCGGATGAGATGCTGTACCCCGAAAATTATCGTTATTTGTCGGATATTCTGTCATATAACGCTGTAGGCGCACGCTCGGTCGAAAATCAGGAACACAGACTGGTCGCAAGCGGAATGGATATACCTGTGGGAATGAAGAATCCCACAGGCGGGGATTATTCGGTAATGCTCAACTCCATAACAGCTGCGCAGAGCCCTCACATGTTCATATACAGAGGGTGGGAAGTCACCACTCCCGGTAATCCTTATGCTCACGCTATCCTCAGAGGGTACACCAACAAGCACGGTAATTCTATCCCTAACTATCACTATGAGGATCTGAACCTTATATACAAGATGTATCAGGCGAAGGATCTGCAATACCGCAGTGTAATAGTTGACTGCAACCACGCCAATTCAGGCAAGCAGTTCGAGGAGCAGATAAGGATAGCGAAGGAAGTTCTTTACAGCAAGCGTCACAGCGAATCGCTTTCCGGTCTTATAAAGGGACTGATGATAGAGAGTTACATCGAAGACGGAAATCAGAAGATAGGAGAGGGAATTTACGGAAAGTCCATAACCGATCCATGTCTCGGCTGGCAGAAGTCCGAAAGGCTTATCTACGATATTGCGGAAGCGCTTTGATAATTTAAGAAAACGATGATTAAAGGGTACCTCTAAAAAAAACAATACCGTGAAGGAAGCTCCTTCACGGTATTTTTCTGCAAAAATAAACTTGATCTGTAAGCCGGGTTTTGTCGTGGACGAACATCTATCTGAACCTTTCGTCACCGAAAGGCTTTAGCCGCCTTAAACGAAGTGCGCCGAGCAGGCACATTATTCTCCGAACCAATCGGCGTTGCATCGGATAGGGTTTACATGGCATACACATCTCTGTGTATCCGGTGAGCTCTTACCTCGCCGTTCCACCCTTACACACCGGCTGAGCCGGTATGCGGTATATTTCTGTTGC
>CAMOKN010000128.1 GCA_946617595.1 uncultured Clostridia bacterium | reverse complement strand
CGCAGTAGACGGTCACGGCATGATGCCGTGACTATGCCGCCAAAAGCGCGACCGACTCACGCATACAAGCGGCATGGAGTGGATCAGCTCTTTTTCTCTCAAATTGGGTTTTTAGAGGTTCCCTTTATGAGTTGTAAAATTTTCTTCTTTCAGCGTAACAAAAGTATAAAATAGTGTGTTATAATATAAAGGCAATATTATAAAGTTACTATAGCCTTAATCAAAGTCGGTAAACACATTTGCTTCCGGCAGAATGTTTCCGATGCTGTGATGTACGGGCTGATACGAACTTGAGGAGGTTTTTATGGGCATTTTGAAAAAACTGGCAGCGTTATTGACTGCAGGAGCGGTTTTGCTGGGTTCTTCCGGTATTTTACCCGAAAACACGCTCGGCATAACTGCCGCCGCAGAAATTCGCGAAGAAGAACAGTTCCCTGTTCTCGAACCCGGTGTTCTGGATTTTAAAGTGGATCACCTTTCTGACGATGAAGCGTTAAAGCTTATCGAAGAATCGGACAAACGCAGAGAAAATGAAATGTCAGTCCGGAAAGAGACTCGCCGGGCTTCGGACGGACCTGACATCTCAGAGTACAAATTTTCATCTGATTATATCTATGATCAGATGACCGATGCGCAGAAAGCTCTCTATGACGGCATAAAAGCCGAGTGTGAGGCTTTTGAGAGCTACAAGGGCGATCTTGAACAGCCTTATCTTCCTAATTATGTAGTATATGATGCGGATAGCCTGACAGATACCGAGATAAGAAATGTAGGCGAAGCGTTCTATTATTCAAATCCCCAGTACTATTTTCTGAAAAACGGATTGTCTCAGTGGGCTGATGACGGAAAGCTTTATGTTTTTGTTTATATCCTCAGCGATTTCATATATGAAAAAAACAGAACTGAATACAGGCAGGCGATAAATGAACTTACCGCCTCATGGATGCCTGAGATCGAGGCTGCCGAGGGCGATTATGCTAAAGAAAAGGTCATTTATGAAAAGCTTATTGACCATATAACGTACGGTACAAAGGATGCAAAAGTTGTTAACGGCCAGATTATGTACGGTTATAACGATCAAACGATCGCCGGAGCGCTTGTGGACGGACTGTGTGTATGCAACGGCTATGCAATGGCTATGTCATATTTCTGCAATGCTGTGGGAATAGAAAATGTGATCTATGTAAGCTGGATCCATGCATGGAATGTGGTTAAGCTTGACGGAGAGTGGATGCATATAGATGTCACATGGATGGACGGCGGATCCGTTATCAACTACAATTACTGCAATATCGATTATCCCACTATCCTTGGGGACTATGACCACACTGCATGGAATTGCCATGTACATAGGATTTACGATCATACAGGCTGGAAAGTACCGCTTGAGATAGATCCGAGCTTTTTCATCCAGGAAGACGATGAAAGACAATATGATGAAAACGGATTTCTTATCAACAAAAGGAATGAGCTTCTGGGCTATGCCGGCAAGAGCGGAGATATAGTTATACCCGACGGAGTAGTTTCAATAGAGGCGGGAGCTTTCCAGAACGGTGTATGGCTCACAAGTGTTGTTATTCCTGACAGTGTAAGGGAAATTAACTGCGCTGCTTTCAAAAACTGCAATCATCTGAAAAAGGTGACGCTTTCTGAAAACCTTTTGTACATTTACGGTTCTGATTATCCCGGCGGAGCGTTTGAAGGCTGTACAAGCCTCGAAACGATAATAATCCCTGACAGTGTTAAATTGATAGGAGTCAATACTTTCAAGGATTGCTCAGGGCTGAAAGATATCACAGTCGGAAAAAATGTTGAAGAGATCGAGCATGGTGTTTTTATGAACTGTACAGGCCTCGAGAGTATAGTTCTTCCTGATTCTCTTAAAAAATTGGATCAGGTGGTGTTTGAAAACTGTTCAAACCTGAAAAATGTTACGCTGGGAAGCAAATTGACCGAGCTGGACGGATTCATAGGCTGTATATCACTGGAGAGTATCAAGATACCGGATACGGTTAAAATAATTGCTGAAAACTGCTTCAGCGGCTGTACCGCTCTTAACGGAGTAAAGCTGAACTCAGGGCTGAAAACTATCGGAGAAAGTGCCTTTTCAAATTGCACTTCGATGGACAGTCTCACAATTCCGGATACTGTTGAAACGATTGAGAATTATGCTTTCCGTAAATGTTCATCTCTGGACGGAGCAATCGTAATACCTGACAGCGTCACTTTATTAGGAAAAGAAGTTTTTACAAGCTGCTCAGAAATTGACAGTGTGGCGATCGGTACCGGCATTGATAAAATCGACAAATATTCATTCGCTTTCTGCAGCGACCTTAAATCGGTAACATTCGGAGACAATATCAGATCTATCGGAGAAAATGCATTCTTTGAGTGTGTTTCGCTTGAATCCTTCACTATCCCCGATTCTGTGACAGAACTCGGCGATTATGTATTATACAACTGTTCATCTTTAACAAGTATAGATATACCGGAAAGTATCACGGTCATACCTGACGGTGCTTTCATGAACTGCTTCAAACTTTCTGAGATCAATCTGCCGGATTGTATAACCGAGATCGGTGACTATGCATTTTGCGGTACTGCGATCTCAACGTTCAAATTCCCTGCATCGCTTAATAAGATCGGTTCGGGAGTATTTTTGCAATGTAACGATCTGGATTCAGTTACTATATCCGCAAACTGCATTGAAGTTCCCTCAACAGCGTTCAGCCTGAACACCAATATACAGAATATATATGTTGAGGACGGAAACAAGTATTATAAGAGCATAGACGGAATACTTTTAAGTGCCGACGGCAAGGAGCTGGTCAAATATCCTGCCGGAAGGAAGCTGAAATATTATACAGTTCCTGATGGAGTTGAGAAGATAAATACCTGCGCTTTCCAGGAATGTACTGACCTTAAAGAAATAACACTTCCCGATGGATTGAAGGAAATAGGAGGTGGAGCGTTCCAATTCTGCAACTCTATCCAGAGTATCGATATTCCCGATTCTATTGAGTATATAGGAACACAGGCTTTCTATGAATGTACAGGACTTACCGAGGTAACTGTCCCGGCAGGTAAGATCGACCGTGAAGCTTTCAGCTGCATGAGAAATCTGGAGACATTCAATATAGGTGCCGCGGTCGATACTGTGGGCATAAACCCGTTCGTGAGCTCACCTAAGCTGACAACGATAAATGTCGATCCTCTGAACAAATATTTCAAGAGCGTTGATAACGTACTTTTCAGCGCGGACGGTAAAAGACTGATAAGTTATCCTTTCGGAAAAGTTGATACGTCCTACACAGTTCCCGAAGGTACAGAAGTGATAGAAGATAAAGCGTTTTCGCGTCTCGGAAACGACACATCGTGCGATCACGCGTTTACTTCTGTGACACTCTGTGACAGTATAAAAAATATTAAAGAAAGTGCTTTTGAAGAATGTTCGACACTTGAATCGGTAGATTTTCCGAGCAGTCTTGAAACGATCTCGAAGTATGCTTTCAAAAACTGTGTAAATCTCAAAAAAGCTATTTTGCCGGAAAATGCCATACTGATAGACGATGAGGCATTCAGCGGCTGCTCAGGGCTTACTGAGGCTGTCCTTCCCCTTAACATCACATATATTCCTGACCAATGCTTTAAAGACTGTGTAAATCTGAAGGAGATAGTTATTCCGGATAACGTGGTGACTATAGACTGGTCGGCTTTTTCAGGCTGCAAGTCGCTTAAGAACATCCTGTTCGGAAAAAAGAACAGAGTAATAGGAGAATATGCGTTCGGAGAATGCGTTTCGCTGCAGTCGATAGTCTTTAATGAAGGAATGCGGCATGTGAATACCAACTCATTCTTCAACTGCACATCTATCCAGACTGTAACCGTTCCTTCTTCAGTCTCAAGATTAAATGGATTTAAAAACTGCACTTCGCTGACAGATATCTATTATAACGATACACTTCCGTTCTGGCTGTCAATAGATAAGAGCGGATCTGAATTGTCTGATAGTGTAAATATTAATTGCAGAGTAAACTCAAAACCTCCCATTGTTGGCATGAAAGTTTCTGAGGTGACCAAAAACCTTTATAAACTTAACGAAGAATTCGACGATGAGACGGGAGAAATAACAGTTACCTACGAAGGCGGACAGACCGAAGCTATTGCAATAAGAGAAAGCATGGTAAAAGGTTTTGACACGTCCGAAACAGGTACATTCAAATTCAATGTTGAGTTCGGAGGATTCGAGGACAGTATAATAATTACTGTTTATGATGGCGAAAATCCCTCTCCTTGTGTTGTAGGAATCAAAGTTACCGCCCCCACAAAGACAACATACTTTGTCGGTGAAGATCTTGACCTCACAGGTGGAAAGATCACTGTTTCCTACAACTATGGCGATCCTGTTGAGCTTGCGCTTGATGCGGAAGGCGTAACTGTAAGCGGTTACGACAAGACCAAAGCAGGGAATCAGACGATCACAGTATCTTACGAAGACTTTACAGATACGTTCGAGGTAACTGTAAATAATGCAAGCATTACAGGAATAGAAGTTACCGCACCAACAAAGACAACATACTTTGTAGGTGAAGATATTGACCTTACAGGCGGAAAGATCACTGTTTCCTACAACTATGGCGATCCTGCTGAGCTTGCGTTTGATGCGGAAGGCGTAACTGTAAGCGGTTACGACAAGACCAAAGCAGGGAAGCAGACTATCACAGTATCTTACGAAGGCTTTACAGATACATTTGAAGTAACAGTAATCACAAATGCTCCTGTAGTTGTAAATGGCAAGGATT
>CAMOKN010000127.1 GCA_946617595.1 uncultured Clostridia bacterium | reverse complement strand
TGAGATGATTGCGCCAAATGCAAGGAAAGGCTCCGAAAGCTTGCTGACGCAAGGTGAGGAGACTTGACGAAGCAGTTGGTGCAAGCAGTTCTTTTTCTCTCAAATGGGTTTTTAGAGGTTCCCTGATATGAAGCAGTCTTACGGGAGGGTGTGTCACGCGGAGTCGGATCTATGGAAAGTACGGAAGAGCGTCATTGTTCTCTGAGCTGCAATTCCATGAGCATTTTAAGATGCTTTTTATTATTATACATAAGCTCATCGGCACGCTCGAAGACGCAGACGGTGCCTGAATCCTCACCGGGCTGAAAATCAGAGATACCTGCGGCGAAGGTGACGAGCCCTTTTTTCATATTCTCATGCACGATATCGTGAACGTCCTGCATCAGACGCTTACGGTTCTTGAAATCCCTTCCCTTGAGAAGGACAACAAATTCGTCGCCGCCTATGCGATAAACCGGGCTGTGACTGAATATCACACAAATAGCGTGACAGGCACTTTTTATGTATTCATCGCCTGCGCGGTGACCTTGGGTGTCGTTCACCTGTTTCAGCCCGTTTATATCGAGCACGGCTATTGCGAATTCCGGAGCTTTTCCGATCTTGATGAGGCAGTCGAGTTCTTCTGTTGCTTTGGTATAGGCATGGTGATTGCGGACTCCGGTAAGTCCGTCATGATTTGCGAGATCAATTGCAGTTCCGAGAGCTTCACGGAATTCAAGCTCCTTGCGTTTTGCGGCATCTATGTTCACGATGCCGATTATCGCGTGCCGCATATCGTTCTTGGGGCTTACTGCCCAGAGGCTTACATAGTGCGGTTTTTCCTTAGTTATCATACGGTAGGTGAGGGTAACAACTCCGGTGCTCTGAAGATCGGACACGAAGCATTCTTTTTCAAGATGGGTACGCAGCATAGGACGATCCTCGGGGTAGATCACCTTTTCAATATTCACCAGCGAATCTCCGAAGAAATCATTGCTTTTTATAATGACCTTAAGCTTTGTATCAGTCTTGTCCGCTTCATACTTGGTGTATTCGTCGGTTTCGAGATCTATATAATATATGAACTCGTATCTGCTGACGAGCGCTTTGGCTATCTCAACATACTTTTCGTATTCTTCTGCGGCAGCCTGCTGACGGCGCTCCTGCTCGTCGATATTGCGTACACCTATTATAATATACTTGTCATCGGGACCGGTTCCCTTGATCGTTTTGAGATAGTAATACTCAGGCTTTCCGTTTATCACAAGACGATATTTCAGTGTGAATGATCTTCCGTTCTTGATCTCCTCAATGACTCTTTCCTTGACAAAAGTAGAAAGAAAGCGCTCCTGATCCTCCTCATACACCATTTTTCGGCAGTTGATGACAGTGTCCGCAAAAAAATCATCGCCGCTCGAAAGCGCGGTAAGTTGCTTATCCTCGCCGCTGGGTCCGTATTCGACATAGCTGTTGTCTTCGGAGTTCAGATAATACACGCTCTGGTAGTCGTTTGCAAGTGCAAGCGCAAGTCTTTCAAAAGTGATATTCATATTGTTTTCGATGATAGGATCTTTCATTCTGTCACCTCACAAGTCTGTTGTATTCAGCAGTTTCCGGTATATACATGGTCGAGATATTCCCGAGCCGTATCTGCAAGCCGGTATATCAGTCCGACGTCTGTCGGCGGTCTGTCGGTCATTCTGAATTTCGGGAAGAAACGGGATATGTGCAGCGGGACTGTTTTTCCGATAACATTTCCGTCATCACCGCGAAGTCCGGATATCCAGCGGCTGAGTTCACGCATCTCCGCTTCGGTGTCGTTCTCGTCGGGTATTATCAGTGTTGTCAGCTCGACGTGCCAGTGACGGACGGCTTTTTCGATAAATGCCATTACCGTCTGTCTGTCACCGCCGAGAACATCGCGGTAGTATCTGTCCGTAAATCCTTTCAGATCTATATTCGCAGCGTCGATGTGCGGGATAAGCTCATCAAGTATATTCGGTTCCGCGGTTCCGTTAGTAACGAGAACATTCACCATTCCGTTGTCGTGAACGAGTTTTGCGGTATCACGAACGAACTCATACCCGATAAGCGGTTCGTTATATGTGAACGCAATACCGATATTCCCACGGCTGCGGAGCCTGAGAGCCGCTGCCGCAAGCTCTTCCGGAGAAGCGTATTCACAGCTTTCCGCACAGGCAAAGGCTTCCGGCGACCACGAGATGCCGCTGTTCTGGCAGAACGGACAGCGGAGATTGCAGCCATAGCTCCCGACTGACAGTATCGTCGAGCCGGAGTGATATCTGTTGAGCGGCTTCTTCTCTATAGGGTCAAGGGCAAGCGACGTGATACGCCCGTAATTTGCGGCGGTCACTTCGCCGTTCATGCATACCCTTGCACCGCAGAAGCCGGTCTGTCCTTCTTTAATGGCGCAATGTCTGAAACAAACGTTGCATTCAGCCATATCAATAATGCCTTATGACTTCAAAGCGCCGGAGCGAAAACTTTTCGTGTTCGGTTATCCCGGCTTTTTTCTTTGCGATCTCTATCTGCTGTTCCACAGTATCTACCCCGTCGAGATCAGGCAGCAGAAGTCCGCGCTTATGACCGCAGGTGACGATCACACCGTAGCGTTTCACGTCCAGCATTTCAGGGGAATCTATCGGTTCCGGCTGACCGAGGACATCAACGTTTATTTCGAGCCATTCGAGTTCTTCCGGCTGTATCGGGTCGAATCTCGGATCCTCGGTCGATGCGCTCACCGCGTTGCGGATTATTTCCTCCGCAACACAGCCGGTAACGGGAGATATAGTGCCGATGCAGCCGCGGAGCTGTCCGTGCTTGTGGATAGAAACGAATGCTCCTGCTTTTTCTGTGAGCATTTCTTCGGGAAGTCCGTCCGGTACAGCAATTCTTTCGCCGCTTCTGATATAGCTTTCGAGAGACTTTCTCGCAAGCTTGACGTATGCGTCCGAGCGTTCGTTCTTTCCGGCGATCGCGGCACGTTTATCACTGAGGAATGAGTCTGCGAAACGTCTGCTGCCGTCTTCTCCGTCGGGGAAGAAAGTGCAGATGCCATAGCCTACTCCGGTTATATCTTCGTGTGAAAGCTGCTCTGCTTTTACCGAGACACCGTCCAGCGCCCCTGCCATTATGATGAATGAACGGTGTCCGCATTCGGCAGCCTTGTCGCAGAATGTTTCGTCAAAACCGAGAAGCTCTCCGAAAGATGCGCGTGAAAGAACGTCCATTATCCGCTCGTCATATACCGGACCTTCGGGTGCAAAACCGTAAGGTCCATAGTCACGCAGCTTGTGAGAAAGGTCTCCGCTTGCGACGAATACTGCATTTGTGCCTATCGTGTCAGCTGCTTTTTTTATAAGCTGTCCGAGTCTGTAATGTTCTATGAACGGCAGCCCGGACAATCCGATGCGTACTATTTTTCCGTCTGAATATTTCTGTCTTATGAAGTAAAGTGGGACCATAGTTCCATGATCGAGCCGTGAAGATTTTTCACCGAGAGTGCCGGCAGGAAAGTTCTCTTCTCCCGCAAGGCGGCATATTTCACGTACAAGCCCTGTGTCGTACTGTTCGTCGAATCTGACCTGCGAGGCTCCGAAATCTGAGAATGAACCCGAAGCTCCTGCTCCGGGAGAGATATGGAAATAGTCGGAATACATCACCGAGTGAGGGCTGGTAATAATTATTGTTTCGGGCAGGAGAGCTGCGATCTCATCTGCAACACGCTCGTAGGCTCTTACCGTGGCTTCGATCTGTTTTTCGCCTCCGCGTCCGACCTGAGGGACGATCAGCGGCGGGTGAGGAACAGCAAAAGCGGCTGTTATAGGCATATTACTCTCCTTTCTGGCATAAACTCTCTACTATTATAGCATATATTTATATAAATTACAATAGAAATTTAATTAAAAGTTGAAAAAGCCCGCAATGCTTTATTGCAGCGGAATATTTACGCCACATAATGTTTTTCGGAGAAAAATATGCCATATTGTTAAAATCAACAAAATTATGATTTGATTTTAAGTCAAACTTACAAAATCTTGCTGAATTATTTACAAACGCGAAATTTTGTGATATTATATATTAAACAGGTATGCGTATCTGCGCATGACTATACAGAGACGGAGCGTGTGTGTAAGAAATGAAGATAAAAATTAAACTTATTATCGTTACGGCGATACTTCTGATCGTAACGGTGACAGCCTTCGGAGTGTTCCTCAATATCGTGCTGAATTCAACGGCTCAGACGCTGTTTGACAACTATCTGCGCGATGTTTCAAAACTTCAGGCTTTGGATATAGACGATTTTCTGAATGATCTTTCTGACAGATACAATGCTATCACTTCTTTGCCTGCAATTAAGAATTTCAGCGACAACGCGCAGGGAAAGGCAGCGGCGGAAAAAGCTTTTGATGCGCTCGTCTCCGCTGATGCTCCTCTTGCAAGTGCAGTTATCTTTGATGACAGCGGCAAGGTGATAGTTGCAAAAGGTGAAAATTCGGGAGTTGCTACTGCGTCCGGCATCTGCAACGACAAGGCAGCTGACGGGAAGGCAGCTATCTTTGCTGCTGAAGGTGCGGATACATTCAGCATCTCACTTAAGGACAAGGTAGGAAAGTTCAATGTTGGTCTTGTATTCAGAAACACCGGCATTGCAAACATAATTCAGCGTTCAAAGGGTCTTCTGTTCGTTGTTGACCCGTATGACTCGGTAGCTTCGGTAAGCCAGAAAGGCGGAGATCACTACGGCGGAAACTATTCTGCCGGAGATATCGATAACCAGTTCCTCATTTATAAGGACTTTGTGAGCGGAGCTTCTGTCGAGCCTTCATACGGCAGCTTCGACAACGATACCGGAAAGCTTATTGCGTATGCGGCACAGACTCCCACACACGGTTGGAGAGCTGTGGTCTATCAGTCGGCAAGCGAAGCAACTTCACTGTCGTCTTCGGTTTCCGGCACGGTTACCGGAATAGCGGTGGCAATGCTGGTGATCTTCCTTGTTGCGGCGATCATACTTATTATTGTTGTTACAAAGCCGTTCTACAAAATTCAGGAAACACTTCTCAAGATCAGCAGAGGCGATCATGAAGCGCGTGTTGAGATCATGTCGAAAAATGAGTACGGCGATATTGCAAGAGTGTTCAACGATATCGTTGATAACATAATCGTCAGCGAATCGCGTTACAGAACCATTATCGAGATGTCCGACAACATCATCTTTGAGTGGAACCTCACGACCAAGGAAGTTATCTTCTCCAATAACTTCAATAAGAAGTTCAGTTACCGCGCGCCTTCTGAGCATTTCGCGGACTCGTTCCTCATAAAGTGCAAAGTTCACCCCGAAGATGCAGACAGATATACCAACGATCTTCAGCAGCTCGAAAAGGGTGAAAACTTCAAGCATAACGAATACCGTATCAAGAATATTTACGGCGACTATATATGGGTGCTTATACGAACCGCGTCCATTCTGGATCAGGACGGAAAAGCGGTCAAGATCGTCGGTGTTATTGTGGATATCGATCGTGCGAAGAAGAGTGAGAATATCCTTACTGCGCGTGCATCGTTCGACTCGCTCACCAATGTATTCAACCGTGAGACTATTGAAGTTGCGATCAACAATGAGATCGAACTTATTGCTGCAAGAAAGACAGAATTTGCTATTCTGTTCGTAGATATTGATGACTTCAAGTTCTATAACGATCAGTACAGCCACGCTACAGGTGACCAGGTGCTTCGCTTCACGGCCACAACTATCAAGAACGCTGTAGGCGATAAGGGTATGGTAGGCCGTTACGGCGGCGATGAATTTATCGTGTGTGTTAAAGATGCTGATGCAAATGATCCTGCGATCATTGCGCAGCAGATACTCAATACCCTTAAAGAAGGTTTCGACAGCGACTCCGGCGATCATTTCTCGGTCAACGTTTCTATCGGTATCTCTGTTATCAAGGACAACACGAAGCGTGTTGAAGAGATCATCGGTCAGGCGGACGATGCTATGTACAGGATCAAAAAGAGCGGTAAGTCAAACTTCGGTTTCCTTGAAACCTGATTTAAAATGGATCTTTGGGAGCGGTCTTTTGATCGCTCCCTTATTTTTATAAATGTGACAAAGCATATCCGGCAGGATAACGGATTATACGGTACTGCAAAGAGCAGGAGCATTACGATGTAAGACCGGAATATAACGAGAGATGACTCGTAAGAACATAGATCACATCAGCCATAAAATAATCAAACAATGCATTGAACTGTGATTGCTTTAATGTAAGATAAGTGAATATTTACCAATCAAAGTGGAATAATATAGATGTAAAATGACATAAATGTAGAATGTCGAAAAAGCCCTTGACAAGTGAGTGAACGTGTGATATAATACAACCATTCCGCCGCAAGAGTCAAATTAGTCGGAACCAAAAATTTCAAAAAAATTGAAAAAAGGTATTGACAAAAGAAAAAAGATGTGGTAGAATATTAAAGCTGTCGAAACGAGACGGCGAGGCACCTTGAAAATTGAACAGCAACCAGAACGAATTAACGACCCTTGATATTCAAGATCAAGAAAAAATTTCGGATGGACAATAATTTTAGACAAAGTTAGAGTTCGGACGAGCGAATCAAACGATATTAGGTACCGAAAGGTACATGATATACCATTTAATAAAGAGTTTGATCCTGGCTCAGGACGAACGCTGGCGGCGCGCCTAACACATGCAAGTCGAACGGAGTTAAGAGAGCTTGCTTTCTTAACTTAGTGGCGGACGGGTGAGTAACACGTGAGCAACCTGCCTTTCAGAGGGGGACAACAGTTGGAAACGACTGCTAATACCGCATAACGT
>CAMOKN010000126.1 GCA_946617595.1 uncultured Clostridia bacterium | reverse complement strand
TTCAATGTGAAAAGTAGCAAAAGCAAATCCCGTTAAAACGGAACTTGACAAGTCACTTCACAGTTCGTGCAAATGATTTTTGGACAAAATAAAGCACAGAGCATCTGATAAATGTGCCCTGTGCTTTTTCTGTTGTGCGATAGTAAACCGGTACTGTTGATTGCCTTTCAGGAGAGCAGGTGGAGAGGGAAAATGGGGTTCACTTTCCTCCTCGCACTGCTTTTCTGTTGAGGTCATACTTGTCAATAAGCTCCTGCGGTATCTGTTTATGTCTGAAATAGATCTTGCGGTCATGTTCGCTGATCTCGCGGCGGACTCTGCATGGGTTGCCGAACGCGACCACTCCCTCCGGAATATCGTTTGTCACAACGCTTCCTGCGCCTATAACGGTATTGTCACCTATTGTCACGCCCGGAAGGATTATTGCGCCTGCGCCTATCCAGCAGTTGCGCCCGATATGGACGGGAATGTTGTACTGATATACGTCAAGGCGCAGAGAGGGCTCGATCGGGTGTCCTGCGGTCGCTACAGTAACATTAGGACCGAACATAGTGTTGTCACCCACATATATATGCGTGTCATCAACAAGTGTCAGATTGAAGTTCGCATATACCATTTTCCCGAAATGGCAGTGAGCACCGCCGAAATTCGAGTGAAACGGCGGCTCGATGTAACAGCCCTCGCCTATTGTCGCAAACATCATTTTCAGCAGAGCGGTGCGCTTTGCGTATTCGCCGGGACGGGTGGCATTATATTCATACAGGCGTTCAAGGCACTGTGTCTGATAATCTGTGATCTCTTTGTCTCCCGGAAGATACAGTTCTCCTGTGTGGAGTTTATTCTTTTCTGACATTGTTGATCCCTCCTGTTCGGAAATATCCGTGTTTTGTGTCAGTTCCTTTTTATGAGTTCCGAAAGCGTTTCATACAGTCTGTCCGGCTCAACCGGCTTTGTCAGATGCGCGGTCATTCCGGCCTGCAGTGAAAGCTGAACGTCTTCGTCAAATGCGTTAGCGGTCATTGCTATGATCGGTATTGTCCGTGAATCCGGACGTCCTGATCCACGTATAGCCTCGGTAGCTTCAAGCCCGTTCATTACCGGCATACGCACGTCCATAAGCACAGCGTCATAATACCCGACCTCGCTTGCCTTGAATTTATCCAGCGCGATCTGTCCGTTCTCTGCGTGATCCGCTGTCATGCCCTTCATCTGGAGAATACGCTTCATTATCTCGGCATTTATCATAACGTCCTCGGCGAGAAGTATGCGGCAGCCCGAAAGATCTGCTTTTTCCTTCATAATTATGTTTTCTGTATTTTTCCTTCGGAGCGCGCGTTCAAACTCCTGCATGACATTTGCTGCAAACAGCGGTTTCGCCATAAATCCGTCAACTCCGGCAGCTTTTGCTTCGTCCGCCACTTCGTCCCAGCTGTATGCCGTCAGAATTATTATTGCCGATTCTTCTCCCTTTATCTCACGTATCATTCTGGTGACAGATATGCCGTCCTGCCCCGGCATTTTGAGATCCACAAGAATGAGATTGTACGCTTTCATTCTTGCAAGATGCAGTTTTATGTTCTCGGCCGCGTCGTCTCCGCTGAGTACGATATCTGCCGTAACTCCCATTTCTTCAAGAACTATACGGGCGTGCTCACAGTCTATGGGGTCGTCGTCGATAACGAGCACCCTCATATCCTGCGGACGGATACTGCCTTCACTGCGGACATTCACTTTGCTGCTGCTTTTGAGAGTTACATTTACGGTGAACTGCGTCCCCTTGCCTTTTTCTGAATCTACGGAAATATCTCCGCTCATCATCTCGACTATATTCTTTGTTATAGCCATTCCAAGACCTGTACTGCCGTATTTGTTTGCTGCGGTGCTGTCTTCCTGGCTGAACGGTTCAAACATCTTCGGTATGAACGATTTGTCCATTCCGATACCGGTATCTCTGATAATAAAGCGCAGCACGCTCTTATCTTCATAAGATGATACACTTTCGGCAACAAATGTGACTGTTCCGCCTGCCGGGGTGAATTTTACGGCGTTTCCGAGAATGTTTATAAGCACCTGCTTCAGCTTCATATCATCTCCGATATAGTATTCGGAGAACTTTCCGTTCAGCCTGCATTCATACGTCAGTCCCTTGTCCCTGCACTGACCGTTTATCATTGTATTTATCTGTTCGAGCATCGCGCTGAACGAGAATTCCTCATTTTTCAGCACCAGCCGTCCGCTTTCGATGCGGCTCATATCGAGAATATCGTTAATAAGTCCGAGCAGGTGCTTTGCGCTGCCGTTGATCTTTTCGAGCTGATCTCTTGTCGTCGGGGAGAGGTTTTCCTCATTGAGCGCGATATTATCGAGCCCGATTATCGCGTTCATCGGAGTCCTTATCTCGTGGCTCATATTTGAGAGGAATGTGGTTTTGGCGATATTTGCCTGTCTTGCTTCTTCGAGAGCTTTCGCAAGCATATCGTTGCGCTTTTTCTGTTCTTTTATGACATCGGTTATATCGGATTTCAGCAGGATATAGAACTTTGCTTCCTTATCCACAGCGTAGAACATGAAGCGCTTGTTGTATGTCTCCCCTTCGATCTCGCATATTACCTCGACTGTATAGGGCTCACTGATCTCAAGATTTTTTTCTATTGCATCGGGAGAGAGCGCTTCGAGGAGCTCTTTCTTATCATGCTCTTTTTCTGAGGCAGCAGGGATAACCTGCTCGCGGATATATTCCATATAATTTCCGTTAAGCTTTCTGGGGAATATATTGCCCTTTTTCAGATTCTCTGAGTCGCCGATGACCACGCCATAGCTTCCGTCCACAACATAGCTTACCATATCATACTGCTTTGCGAGGACTTTATTATTGAGTATCTCTGTAACCTTCTGTGAGTTGTACTCCGTCTCAACACCGAGGACTATTACATCGCCTGTTTCGGGATCCTTGCGCATTGAGGCTGAATATTTTATGAAGCACTGTCTTCCGGACTGGCGGCGGGAGAATATGACAAGTGAGGTCGGACCTTCGCCGAGATAGTATTTCTCTATGAGCTTATTGAGATCAAAGGTTTCAAGATATTTTTTTCTGTCCGCTTCTATGGGCATATTCCCAAGGCGCACTCGCATAAGATCTTCTATATTTGCGCCTTTTTTATCAACGTTATACAGATCGCTTCCGTGGACCTCTTCAACGATACCTTTTGTGAGATTTGAGCGCAGAGCTGAAAGACTGTTGTCTGCGAGATTTTCGAGCTCACGGTTAAGTTCTCTGTACATAGCCTGAGTCTGTTCTCTGCTTTCCTGGAGTTCGGTGACATCAAAGTAGGTGCAGTACGCATACTGCACGCCGTCTTCTTTTATAAAAGCATAGTGTATATATACCCATATCCAGCGTCCGGACATGGTCTGTTTGCGTACAATGAGGTGGTTTGTTCCGCTGCGGGTTATCTGATGCTTGAAAAGATATGCAACTTCAGGGCGGTCATCGGGGTGAATGGTATTCATAGTTCCGCCGCTTTCGAGGTTTATGAATTCTTCCTCAGTGCCTTCCATCATATCCGTAAATTCTCTTGAGCACCAGATCGGCGAATAGCTGCCGTCCTCCTCGACGCGCATCAGCACGGAGTTATTGTCGAGCGAATAAAATATGTCCTTGTAAAAATCGGGTTTGAAGCCTAACATATCTTCTCCTCCCTCTCGCATAATAGTTCGCTTTTCTATTATAACATACTTTTGGTGCAATTACAAGTTATGTGCAGAGAAAAAGTCTGTCAGAGCCCCCTTTCTGAAGAGCTGTATGATCTCATGCATCGGCTACGATCCGTATCGCCTCGTCCTCTGTAAGCAGGTCCTCGGGAATGATAAGTCTTACGTCATCGCCGGAGATGTTGTCTGAGCGCACGACTCTGCGTTTGAGATTCATGGTAGTCTTTTCATAGACGGTACGGGCTGTTCTTCCGTTTGAGAAATACTCATACTGCTTCATTTTTTCAAACATCGGCACATAGATCTCCTCGACGCCTTCTGCGATACGAAAGCCGTTTTTGCGGCAGAACAGAGCGAATATATCATAAGTCTCCTTTGCCGAATAATCAGTGAAGCGCACTTCCTCTATCCTTGAACGCATACCGCTGTTCGACTTGTAAAGTCCCTGCATATCCTTTTCGTAGCCTGCGAATATGATGCAGCAGTTCCGGCGGTGCTCCGGTTCGTCCATGAATGCTATGATCTGTTCGAGGGCTTCTTTTTTGTAGTTTGCACCCGAATGATCGTCCGCATAGGACAGGCTGTAAGCCTCATCTATGAAAAGCACGCTGTTCACGGACTTTTGCAGAAGAGCGTATGTTTTTTTGTCCGTTTCGCCCACATACTGACCTATAAGGTCTTTTGCGGTGCAGGAATGGAAATTGTTCGTCTTTACAACGCCGAGCTTATGCAGACATTCGGCGAAAAGCTTTGCGCTGGTGGATTTTCCTGTTCCGGGACTTCCGACAAAGAAATAGTATCCGGGACGTATATTGTCGGGTGATTCTCCGCTCTTGCGCGCAAAGATGATCTCTTCCTGCTTCTGGACGATGATATCTTTAAGGTCGGTCATTCCGATCTGCTCATCGAGTTCTTTCATTATATCGTCGAGTGACTTCGGATCAGCCATATCTTCCGTCATTTTCAGCAGGTCAGCAGGGATATCTGCCATTGTGTACTGATATCTGTCGATATCCGGGTCACTTGATCCGTAGGTGCGTTCGAGCCGCAGACGTTTCATATCTATGACAGTTTTCTTTACTTCTCCCGCGTTGCCGAAATCCTCACCCCTTGTGTTGTACTTGTGGGTGAATATCAGCTTCATTCGCTCGTGGGCATCTTCCGTTATCGTGCAGCCCTGAGACTTTATGGTGCGGTCGAATATCTCAAGAAGCTGATCGGGCGTATAATCGGGGAATTCAACAACACGAACTCTTCTTGCAAGACCTGCGTTCATTTTGAGGAATTCTTCCACCTTATTCGAGTACATACCGAATATCATCTTGAAATCATCGGCATTCTCGGTCATTTTTGTCATCATTGCGCCGACGACCTCATTTCCGTATGCCGAATCCGATATCTGATAGGCTTCGTCTATATACAGCACCTGATTGTGGTCGATAGCCTTCTGCATCACTTCATTTATCTTTGTCTTTGATTCTCCGACGTGCTCGCCGATAACGTCCGAGGCGTCAACAAACAGAGTCTCTGTTCCGCCGAGAACGCCCATTACGTGATACAGTTCTCCTATCATCTTGCCGACGGTGGTCTTTCCGGTACCCGGATTTCCCGCAAATATATAATGATCGGGGTACTGTTCAGGCGTAATGCCGCGTTTTTTGCTGTCTATGGTATCCAGCACTTCAAATCGTATGTTCTTGAAGAGATCCTTTACAAATCCCATTCCGACGTATTTGTCGATCTTTGCGTAGATCTCGTCGATAGAGGAGATCCCGTGCTTCTCGAAATATTTCTGCGAATCGCCGAAATCCTCTTTCTCAATGCATCTTGTGATATCGTCCCGCAGGCTGCACTGCATTTTCACTTCTTTTGCAAGCGCGACGATATCTCTTGCATTGCCGAAATCCGCGCGGTTGCGCTGATCGTAGAGATTGCGGAAGAACAGACCGAGATCAAGGGACTCTTCACCCTCAGCTTCGCCGATAAATCTGTAGCCGTCCTTACGGCAGTTTGTCACGAAGATATCTTGCAGGAGATCGGGCTTGTAGTCGTCGATAGTGAGGATATTTGCACGGCTGAAACGGCTGCGAAGGCCCGAATTCATTTCGAGCAGCTCGTCCATTGGCTCGGGATATCCTGCCATGATCATACAGAAGCGGTATTTATCGGGATTTGTCATTATCGGCACGAGAGTGTCTATAGCTTCTCTGGCAAAGTTTCCGTCATCGCTCTTGTCTATCAGGGAATAAGCGTCGTCAATGAAAAGAACGCCTTCCTGCGCCTTCTCGACACATTCGGTGGTCTTTATTGCGGTCCCTCCCACATACTGATCGACAAGGTCGTCACGTTTTGCTTCTATCGTGGTGCCTTTCTGCAGGATCCCCTCATTGTAGAGTATCTGTCCGATAAGGCGTGCGACGGTGGTTTTGCCGACTCCGGGATTTCCACGCAGTATAAAGTGTGGCACAGGGTATCTGTAGCCGCTTCCTCTGTCGGGAGCATCAATGCGTTCGTTTGAGCAGGCGGGGCGGTTGTCTTCTGTTTTGCGTCCTGCGTATTTTCTTTCGGCAGCAGCTTTTTTCATGCGGCAGTCGCGTACTATCTCATCTATTCTGTCCGCAATGCTCTCCCAGCCCTTTGTATTTCTGAGCTTTTCAAGCGGGTCTGTATCGTCAGCAAGTTTATACTTGCTGTATATTTTCTTTATTACATCTTCGTCTATGTGAACTGTCTGTTTTCCCGAACGTCTCATATATTCGGCAAAATTATTGAACACAGCATAAAGATAGCCTGAGCGGTTCTCGTCCTTTTCGGCTTCATTGCTGAGGAAAAGTATATCTGAGATCAGTTTTTTCCGTTCGGACTGTCTGTATGTGATACGTCTTCCGTTCACGCCGACTATGCGCAGATAATCGAGCATATATCCGATCTCGTCCAGCCCCGGAAGCCCGACTTCGATAGCTGTCCGGCGGTTTGCGGTGCCGTTGTCGTTGAAGAATCTGTTTTTGAGGACATAGCCGTTCTCCATATTGTCGAACATACGGCTGAGGTCGGAGGTTGACATCTGCGGAGCGAGAAAGATGCATATATTCTCGTTCACATCGCTGCTGTACTCGTCCCAGAGGTGCGATACAAGTTCAAGGTACGGCTGCAGCGGTGCCGATCTGTCGGTAAAGAAGTCCTGCAAAAATGTAAAGACTACCGCAGATTTTCTGCTGCTGTCAGCCATGAGTTTCTTTGCCTCATCGAGAAATTCAACCGGCGTTATCTTCGGCTGTTTATATACGAGCTGGCGTTTATCGTTATTGCCTGCGGATTTTTCGTCTGTCTGTCCGGCCGTCTGTACGTTATTCTGCTGAGCGGTTTCAGCTGATGCAGTGTCAGCTCTGTCTGCGGCATTTCCGGCATCTGCCGCGTTCACAGCGGCGGACGCTCTCGGATTCATTATCCTGCGGCGTTTTTTCACGGGAGCGGACTGCTGCACGCTGCTCTGTGCGTTATTATTTCCGGCTGCCTGTTCTTTCTTCTTGTTTTCAAGTTCTTCGCGATAAGCCTTGTTCTTGTTTATGGCATAGATCGCACTTTCGTCATCAAGAACAAACTTCCCCACATTCTTTGCACCCGAATAAAAGACTATCTCCTCATAGCCAAGGCTTTTAAGATAGCCGTTAAGAAACGGGCGGAAGTTGCATCTCTGCAAATTCCGCGTTATGAACATATCGTCAAGATTTCCGTATATCAGAAATATCTTGTTCTGCTTTGCCTTTTCAAGCACTGAACTCATATTTGTCTCCAGTCACCCGCACAGACTGCCGCTGCGCTTGAGATGCACAGGCGTCGCTGCGCTTGAGATCGGGGGAAACCTTTCTTGAAAAAAAGGCTTTCCCCCAAACCCCTTTCCAAAAAACTTTTACATGCTTCGCGCTCAGATCCGTAAGCCCCTGCTCTTATTGATGAAGATTACTTCTCAGCTGTGAGTTGGGCGACAGCTTGTTCTTGTATGCCTTGTTGCATTCAAGCTTTATCTGCGCACCCGGCGTGCTGTCACATACAACTTCTTCAATGCTCCGCCTGTAAAATTCCTTGCGCTCTTCGTTCGCTTCGTCCCCCATAAGCTGATCTATCTCTACTTTTGTCTGAACATCGCCGTTCTGCATAAGCTCCGGCGAAAGCGTGACGATTATCTCTTCACCGGTATCTTCGTTTTCAAGCCCTATGTGGAGCGAATCATCATGCGCTTCGTTGTCGTAAGAGTAGCCCTTGAATGTGAAGTTGTGTTCCTCAAAAAAGTCGATTATCTCTTCGCTGATATTCTGGCGCGAGAACGCGTTGCTCATATTGAGGATCGCTTTGAATACAGTTTCAGCGGCAGACGGATAAAGCTTGTCGTTTATAAGTGTAACATAGTCCTTCAGCTGGCGTGTGTCAAGCTCAAAAGATTCGTCGCTTTCAAGAAAGGCGTTTATCTCCTTCGCTTTTGAAAGAAGGTAATCATACTGTGTGATCCCGTCCGGACGCTTGCAGGTGTAATCGCTTATCTTTACGCCTACAACATCATCTTCTATTGTTTTTCCGGTCTTTTCCTCGACCTGCTTTTTTATCTCCTCGGTAATTACCGACTGAGATTCGATATACTCAACAAGCTCGGCGGACAGCGCGATCGCCATTTTGTGGTAATTCTGCCATTCCTGACGTTTGCAGTCAGCCTTGAATATTTCCTCAGCAGCCGAAATCGTAACGTCCTTTGCAGCCGCAAGTGCAGCCTCATAGTTCTCCCTGTCGTACTGCTTTGCAGCTTCATCAAGTTCTCTGCGCAGTTCTGAAAGCTGCTGCGGTGCAAATCGCCCTCCCTCGTGATCGTGTTCAAGCGTTTCTATCATATCCTTAGCTTCTTCAATGTACTCTCCGGCAAGCTTTGCGGCCTTTTCGGTCTTTGCCTTAATATCGCCTGAGAGCTGCTGCAATTCTTTAAGCTGTGAGTCGAACTGAGAATTTACGGTCTTTGTGATCCTGTCCATGCTTTCGCCGATCTTTGTATGGTAGTTCTTCACAAATCCGTCCTGTATGTTCTGCATTTTACCGGAAAGTTCTTTTCCCGATGTGCGGAGTTCACTTACATAACGGCGGTACTGTTCGGGGTCGTCGCTTTCCGCAAGAGCTGCGGATCTCCGGCGGCTTTCCTGAAGCTCATTGAGCATCTGCTGAGAAGCCTGATTATTGAGCTGAGCCTGAGCGTTCATTTCGGCATACATATCATTTCTGACGGAACCGATGCTCTGGCTGACGGCATTGTTTCTCTGAGCCTGTCTGCGCTGTTCTTCATAGATCCGGCGCTGTTCTTCCGCCTCTCTGCGCTGTGCTTCTTCGTTCATTCTGCGTATCTCTGCGTCACGCTGGGATTCATAGATACTCTGCTGATCGTAATTATAGCTGTTATTGCGATAACGCTGATCGTATCTTGAAGCCGAGTTCATAGCGGCATTTACGCCTCTCTGTGAAGCTCTTGCCTCAGAAGCTTTGCCGACAGCGGACGCTACCATTAACACCAGCGGTACGATCAGAAATCCTCCTGACAATCCACTCATAATGCTACCTCCAATCATATTTGAAACTTGCACGATCAAATCGGCAATTTTAGCAGTTTCTCTGAAATTTAAACGCGAAGCGAGCAGCTTTTGCATTCTTTCTGTTGCAGCTTTTACGCGCACATAAGGCAATCAAAGCAGCCCCAGATCTCAAGCGCAGCGCCCCGATCTCAGGTGCAGCTGGCTTCTGCTCATCTTTTCAGCTTTGCTTCTATAGATCTGCCGGCGGCGCGGAGGGTCTTATCGGAATTGGCGGTAAGCTGACCGACATCTGTTGTGAAGCTGACGATGCCGTCATCGTCTTCAAGCTTTATACATTCGCATATATGGCTGTATATGCGGCGGGAGTATTCCTCATTTTCGGCTCCTATATAATCTATATACAGCACCAGCCGGTTTTCGACGTGATCTCCCTTTTCATACGGCACGATATACAGGAATATCTTTGTGTCTGCGGCATTGAAGAAAACAAGCTCCAGCCATTCACGCGTATCCACCTTTTCATAATCCGCGCCGTACTGATACTCCATATATCTGCGGTAATCCCGGCTTTCGCGCACGCTTTCGGATGCCGCTCTGAAATTGCTCTCGTTTTCCACCCATACAAGATTAAGCTCGCCGGTGAGATAATCTATTATGCTCTCGCCCCAGTCGGCACGCTGGCAAGCCGCATTATAGCGTTCCTTATAGACTGCCGAGGCATTAACGTACTGTGCGGACATCTCATCTATGGCTGTTATCGCCTGTTCGAGATCATCAAGTGAGAGGCTGCCTTCTGTCTTCAGGTATTCAGTGAGCCCGAGGCTTTCTGCGCTGGATATTTCTGCCATATAATCGGCAATGCGCTCCCTGATGTTCCCATAAACGCCCTCCGACCAGTGATCTACGCATTTTACGGCATCACGCTTTTCGGAAACGCTCATTTTCTTGATATCCTTCTGTCTGCCGAGAGCGAAGGAGTACCATTCCGCAAGCTCGTCTGTAAGCTGTGTGTTCAGAAGTTCTGCTTTCCCTTTGAATATACGGTATTGACGTTCCCATTCCTCAAATTTTTCATCTACATCAAAACCGAGACGATTCAGTCCCGACCGCGCCGAGATAGCGACAGCCACAGATGCTTCATTAAGACCGCTCCTGCGCAGGGCTCTTGCTTCCGACAGAGCCTGATACAGCGTTTTTATGCGGTTAGGGAAGAATTTCTCATGCGGTTTCTTGTTTATCTCCTTATAAGTCTCCGCCGCGTCGAACATATAGTTCTCCGCTTCACGTCCGCTTACCTCGTTCTTTCCTGCCGTGCTTTTACGCAGTTCGGCAGTCAGGTTTTCAAGCTGTCGGTTCTTCTCAGTCCATTCGCGCTCTTTGCGGCGGGTATCTTCAAGAAGCCTGCGGTAATCTGCGTTCATCTGCAGCTGCCGCTCATTCAGCTCTTTATCCATACTCTGGCGGTATTCGTTCAGCAGGCGTGAATATTCTTCCTGCACCGCCCGGTCATGCATATTAAGACCGCTGCGCATCTGAGCTTCATACGCCTGGAGGTTGCGGCGCTGTTCATCGGCAAGAGCCTGCCTCATGCGCGCAGCCTCGGCGTTCTGCCGCTGAAGCTCATTCTGCAATACCCGGATCTGATCTTCAAGCTGCCTTATATCGTCCATATCAGTCCCGCTTACCTACTTTTAACTCATTCTCGATATCTGCGGTCTTCTTTTCCTGAGCTTCTATAAAGACCTTTATCTGCTCTTCGATCTGTTTTATGTTTTCGTCGGCTTTTCTGAGAAGCTCCTCTATAGGTGCAACTCCCTTATCGGAGTATAATTTCAGTATTTCCTTATCTATGCCGTATCTTGCCTTTATCTCTTCGGCTTCGCTCTCAAATTGTGAATAATCCTTATCGCATTCGGCTCTCAGCATATCGAGGTCTGCGATGAGCTTCTTTTTCTGCTCGATAAGGCCGGCGTTTTCCTGCTCCAGTGCTTTTTTCTTAGCCTGCCATTCACTGATATCCGCGCGGAGATCATCGTTGGCGGAACTGATATCTTCGAGCACATTCATCTGTTCTTCTGTCATGGGGGCAGGCGTATCTATCCGCACAACATACATTTTCATTCCCTGCGGAAGGAACTCCGCCTTTGAACTTCCGTTTCCGAGTTCAAACGAAAGTGCCGGAACGGTCGTGCCTTTCTTTATGAATTCGGCTTTGATCTGCCGTGGAGATCTTATTGCAATATAAATATAGCAGCCGACGACATTCGGACAGAATGTGATGCTGTTATCCGCTGCATTTTCAGTTACATTGAAGTTGTTGAAACGATAGGTGCTCTGCCCGGGAACACGCACTTCGCCGAGAGTCCTCTCGGTTCCGTCGCTTTCGAGGAAAAGCCTGAAATCGATGCTCCTGTCACTTACCGTTTCATTCAGGCAGTACAGTCTGAGACTGTCCCTGCCGAAAAACTCAAATTCCTTCTCCATTGCCTTCAGCCCTTTTTATAAGATCCTTCCAGATTTTAAGACCGCCGGCGGAAGGAACCCCCACCATATTGACACGGTCCTTGTCAAAGTTTATCTCGATATCCCGCTTTTTACCGGCGAGATAATAGCTCTCATACTGATCTTTATATCTGTCGCTGAGCAGTATTATCCGCTGATTTGACGATCCTCTGTACGGAAGCCCGTCGTCTTCGTCCTTCCGGTACTGACCGTCTATAAGTATGTCGGTCATTCCCAGCAGCCGCTTTATCCCGCCGTCACAGCTTTCCGACAGTTTTTCGAGCGTGAATCCGGTGTAGATAATCACCCCGTAATCACGCCGCTGTTTTATAATGTCAAGCATTTCCGCAAGCCCTTCCGCCTGCATGAACGGTTCCCCTCCGCTTATAGTGATGCCCTCTGTATCGGTGCAGCCGGCGAACATCTGCGCAAGTCCGGCTATACTGCGCAGATCGGGATCCCGCCGGTTCATTTCATAGGCAAGACAGCCCTCGCAGTCAAAACAGCACCCATGTACCCACAGCGCGCTGCGTATATACGGTCCCAGCACCTTTGTGCCGAGAACATAATGTGATATGTCAAGTCTCTTTTCCATTGAGATCGCTCCGTTTGAGAGGTCGCTGCGCTTGAGATGATTGAGATCGGGGCGCGTCTGTCGGTCATCCCCCTTTGGCTCCTGCGTCGCCGCCTCCCACAGTGGGGGAGGCACCCCAAACCCCGCTTCGCTATTAAATTTACATATGGGAACCTCTAAAAACCCATTTGAGAGAAAAAGAACTGCTTGCACCAACTGCTTCGTCAAGTCTCCTCACCTTGCGTCAGCAAGCTTTCGGAGCCTTTCCTTGCATTTGCCGCAATCATCTCATTTTCTCTATTCAAAGCGGTTTTTAGAGGTACCCATAGCTCTGCCTCTTTCGTCAGAGTGTGCGAGACGCAGTGTCACG
>CAMOKN010000125.1 GCA_946617595.1 uncultured Clostridia bacterium | reverse complement strand
TGTCTCGCAAGCTCGACACCTCCCCGCTGCCGGGGAGACCACGCAAGGTGAGGAGACTTGACGAAATATTCGACGCGGATGACTCGTTTTCTCTCAAATGGGTTTTTAGAGGTTCCCAATAGTATAAAGGCAATACCGAATAAACAGGCGCGACGCTTTATACGGTACAGCCTTAATAAAAAAGGGAGGACCATGTATGAAGAAGACAAACAGATTCTTCTCTCGTCTGCTGTCTGCTGTTCTGGCATTCACAATGGCAGGTTCGGCGATCACCGCTTATGCCGAATCAGGATATGATGCCGCAGATGACAGTATTATATCGGCAGTTGACGAGCAGAAGGAAAGCAGCGGGTACAGTCTGCCCGCGATCACGGATTTAGGCTCAAAAACAGGTTTGGTTGAGTCTGAAGGATTTGAGATCTCTGATGATCTTGCCGAGGAGCTTCTTTCGCAGGAACAGGCCGGCGGCTTTGACATGGCTTCGAGCAAGCTTGATGACGGATATGTGCATTACAGCAATTATCTGTACAATCTGCTCAATGCAAAGGAAAAGTCGTTCTACAACAACCTGAAGAAAGTGTGCGAGGGTGTACTCATCTCATCAAAGAACTATACTGATTATCAGACTTTTAGCGGCGATTCCACCAAGTATTACTACCTCAGCGACGCTTCTTTTGAGGGACTCACAGCTACCAGAGCGGCACAGGTAAGAGATTATTTCTACTATTCAAACCCCCAGTATTACTTTGTTGATACTGCCTATGTATGGAATACGAGTACCAGCACTATGTGGCTCTGCCTGATACCTGAGTTCCGTACATATTCAGAGAGACAGAAGGCTGAGGACGCGATAGCGCTCTATACTTCAAAATGGATGCCTCAGGTAGAAAAGCTTGAATCTGAGACAGATAAAGAAGAATTCATCTATTCTTCCGTTGCAAATCTCGTAGAATACGATTATCCGGCTTTAGATGATGATGATCTTCTCGGATATGACCAGAGCATGGCGAGCGGACTGCTCAGGAAAAAAACAGTATGTGCCGGGTATGCTCAGCTCACGGCATATTATATGAATGCCGCGGGACTTGAATGCTTCAGCGTTACCGGAGATTTTCACCAGTGGAATGTAGTAAAGCTCTATGACAACTGGTATGAACTTGATGTCACATGGATGGACGGGACTGTATGGGATTATCGCTGGGTAAACAAGAGCTATGATACCTTTAAAAAGCAGGACAAAGAAAGTCATACATATGTTGAGCCGTGGAGCATTGCATCGCCCAAGCCGCCGGAGTGCCTCTATGATGAGGTCATCAATTCGGCTCCTTCGGTCAGGGTAGGCGAAAAAGAGTACAGATCGGTTACAGATGCTATCAAATTTAATCCCACAGGTGATGTGGAGTTCGAGATAATCGGCAACACGATCGAGAGCAAGCTCACTTTCCCTGCAACTCTTGACAGTGCAAAGATCACATCTGTTGACGGTTCGGTACTGATGCTTGGTGATGCTGCCATCACTGCGAACTGTGATCTTACGCTTGACTGCGATGTTGAAGCGATCAAGTCAACTGCCAAGAACATCACAATAAACGGCGCTGCCGGCACAACTGTTACCATTAAGCGCGTAGATTCTCCTATCCCTGTCGTTCTGAGCGGCAAGAAGGGTTCTGCATTTGTTATAGATACCGGAGCCGAGTTCAGCACTTCAGGCGGAGACAATACCAATATCGTTGTAAATAAAGGTTCTGTGCTCGTTCTTGACGAGTCAAAGGCAAAGCCCGCAAAGCTTTCCGGAGACGGAACGGTAAAGATCTCGGGTGCATCGACAGTTACCGTTGGAGAACTTTCTGTTGGTTCACTTATACTTGAACAGTATATGAAGACTTCCGGAAAGACATATTCTTTCCTGATCCCGAAATTAACTGTAGGAACGATCGGAAATACAGCACTTACAGTTAATGATCCCAGCGGAAAGCCTGCCGATATAAGCGGCATGACAGTAATGTATCTTTCAAAGAACACAGAGATCGCTGATCTTGAAAAATATCTTACTATCACAAATACCGCAAGCGGTCAGAAGCTCAGCGCAGTGCAGTATGCCAAGGAAATACGCGCTGAATATCTTGAAGCGCTCAAACTTACGATCGACGGAAAAGCAAAGAATTATTCTTCATTTGAGAAGCTTTTTGCGGCGATCACAGCAAATGCAAAGACAAAGACGAATTCGGACTATATCATAGATCTGAATGTTGATACAAGTATTGCAAAAATGACGCTTCCGTCAAAGGCAAAGAGCCTTACTATCAACGGAAACAGTCATGTACTCACACTCAACGGTGTGACATCTGTTTCTCCCAAGTATGCATTCACACTGAAAGATATCAACATGATATCGCAGAAGGCGCTGACTATCAGCTCTTCTTCCGGTGATACAGTGATCGACGGCGTTATATTCGACGGAAAATCTCTCTCGATAAAGGGCGGCAGCAATAATTCTCTGACTCTCGGTGAATGCTCTGAGATAGAGGTGCTTTCCGGATTCGGAAATATCCTTATTGAATCTTCTGCAGTGGTCACAAAAACTCTGACTGCTTCAAATCTTGAACTCGGTTCTTCCGCTCTGCTCAAGATCGGCACAGGAGCAGCGGCTACTGTAAAGAAGGTACTGAAGGGCAATAAAGGCGCTTCTATCTGGTTCGATGACGGTTATAAATCCTTTACTATCAGCGGTTCTGTTGAGGGTGACGTTATAGCGCTTGGTTCTGAATATGCTCTTGGAGATAAGGTCATATTCAAATCAAAACTCGATCTTTCGGACAAATTTGATGTTACCGGCATTTCGCCCGATGTTTACGGCGATTACAGCTACTCGCTGATAACCGTATCCGGAAGTGTTTATCTGAAGGCTGAGCTCATAGATGTGAACGGTACAAAGTTTGCATTCTGGAAGGACGCTATAAATTCAATAAACGACAAGACAAAGGATTACACAATAAAGCTTCTTTATGATGTCAATCTCGGAGCTGCTCTGACACTTCCCGCAAAGAATAAGTATGCGAGCCTGACTATCGACGGCGGCAACAATATACTTACATTTACAGGAACATCGTTATCGCTCAAGGACAGCGTAGCTATGAAGAATATCACGCTCGATCCTGTCAAGAGCGTAAAGGTCCCCATATCGGTAAATTATACCATTACTGTAGGCAAGGGATTAACACTTGATCTCGATAATGTTTATGCATACTCTGTATTCACAATAAAGGGCGCCGGAACTGTAATCGGTGAGGTCGATGAGGTCAATATAAAAAGTTAAGGATCAAAAAATCAAGCGCAGAGCAGTTTATCGCTGCTCTGCGCTTCATTTTGTCAAAAAAGCAAAACTTTTAGAGGTTTCCGTAAGCGACTCTATAACAGGATATCAGGATCCTTCCGATCTGAGCTTTTCGTCGAGCTCTGCGATAAGCCGTTTTTCGAGGTCGCGCTCTGCGCCTGTCGAGAAGATGTCTGATGCCGCGGCTGCCTGATCCAAAAAGAACCTTGCCTTCTGGCGGTCACCCTCGATACAGTAGGCATGGTATGCGAGAACGCGGCGTGCATTTGCATCATTGTCGGCGGCTATCTTGTCTCTGACCTTTTCGAGAAATTCATTTGCAAGCGGCGGCTGGCAGTCATATCTTGAGTAGTAAAAAACAAGCATATACAGCGTGCCTGTTGCGTAGATCGAAGCCGAAGTGTACATTCTCATGTGGCTCGTCATCTCGTAGGCAGGGACTTTCATTTCATCGTATCTGCCCTCAGATATGAGATACATCATGTAAAGCGTATTGTAGAAGTCGTTCTCATAGCCTGAACCGGATTTGTACGGCAGCTCGTTCAGCGGACGCAGCTCCAGCGCGGAAAAAGGCTCGCCGTTTCGTATTCTCTGCGTAAGAGTGTCGATGTACCATGCGAGAGATCTTCCGACATTCAGCCTTTCCCTGAGTGTAACTACTGCCGACACCGTGACTGAGATGATAAGTCCCAGACAGAAAGCTGTCAGAAAGTTGTCAAGCGGTGACGAATTGAAGCTGTAGATGAATCTTCTTATCGAGCCGAAGAACAAAAATGTTATCAAGAGGAATAATACCGCCGAGATCAGGAGCTTTATTCCCATAAACTGCCAGTTCTTTTCATTCACATCGTCATTGTTTTTACTGGATATGTCTATACTGCACTTGTGCTGTATCCGCAGTGAGAATCTGCCTTTGCTTTTTGTCCAGTTTCCGTTCATGCCGCGTATGTAGTTGATACCGAACACCGAGACAGCTGACAGGCACTGCCCGAATTTAGGTGCAAGCAGATACGACATCAGTAAATTCAGGAGCGCTGAGAACCAGAATGCACATAACACGCCCACCCAGATAAGAATAAATCCAAGTATAAACAGAAAATATTCCATGATCTTCCTCTCAGAAAAATCCCGCACACGCTCAGCGTATGCGGGACTTGCTTATTTTGCGTATTCTACCGCTCTGCTCTCGCGAATCAGATTTACCTTGATCTGACCCGGATATTCCATCTCCGACTCGATCTTCTTGGCGATCTCGCGGGCGAGCACTACCATCTTGTCGTCGTTCATGGACTCGGGTTTTATCATTACGCGGACTTCGCGTCCTGCCTGTATTGCGTAGGTCTTTTCTACGCCCTGATAAGCCGAGCAGATCTCTTCAAGCTTCTGGAGACGCTTGATATAATTCTCGAAGTTCTCACTTCTTGCTGCGGGACGAGCAGCGCTTATTGCATCTGCTGCCTTTACAAGACACGCGATAACTGTTCTTGCTTCGACATCTCCATGGTGAGCCTCGATCGCGTGGATTATTTCGGGGTTCTCTTTGTACTTGCGGCATACATCGACGCCTATCTGGACGTGCGAACCTTCGATCTCTTCGCTCAGTGCCTTACCTACGTCATGCAGCAGACCTGCGCGGCGTGCCATTGCGGCATCTACTCCGAGCTCGTCCGCCATCATTCCTGCAAGGTGTGCTACCTCGATAGAGTGATCGAGAACGTTCTGACTGTAAGATGTACGATAGTACAGGCGTCCGACAAGCTTTACAAGCTCCGGGTTCATATTGCTTATATTTGTTGCAAGCAGAGCTCTTTCGCCCTCGTGCTTGATCTTCTGCTCAACTTCTTTTCTTGCACGCTCGACAGTTTCTTCGATACGTGTCGGGTGGATACGGCCGTCCTGGATAAGTCTTTCGAGCGCGATACGCGCGATCTCTCTGCGAACTTTGTCATGACTCGAAAGTGTGATAGCTTCCGGCGTGTCGTCGATTATGAGATCGACACCGGTGAGCTGTTCGAGAGTACGAATATTTCTTCCTTCGCGTCCGATTATACGACCCTTCATTTCGTCATTCGGAAGTGATACTACCGATACTGTCATTTCGGAAACAGTCTCGGCTGCAAGACGGGAGATCGCAACAGCGATCTGGTTTCTTGCTCTGTCGTCACATTCGTCCTTGAGTTTCTGCTCATAGGCATTGATACGCAGTGCTTTTTCGTGATCGAGCTCAGTATCGAGCATCTGGAGCAGGTGTTCTTTTGCCTGTTCGGTAGTAAACCCTGAGATACGTTCGAGTATCTCCAACTGGCTGGTTTTGATCTTCTCTGCTTCGGCGAGTTTTTCCTCAGCCTTCTTGTTCTTTGCGTTCAGGCTTTCTTCGAGTTTTTCGATCTTGTCATTTTTCTTGTCGAGATTTTCTTCTTTCTGCTGCAATCTGCGCTCAGACCTTGAGACTTCTGCACGACGCTCTTTAAGCTCGCGTTCTGTCTCTGATTTCATTTTCTGGATCTCTTTTTCCGCCTGACCTCTGAGCTTATATATTTCGTCTTTTGCTTCGACAAGCCTTGATTTTTTTGCTGTTTCGGCTTTTTCTTTTGCTTCGGTGACGATACGCTCGGCTTCTTTCTCGGCGGATTCTATCTGTGCTTCAGCATCTTTCTTGCGGTGCTCAACGCCTTTGTTGAACGCAATCTTATACACGATCAGTCCGGCTGCGGCTGCACCTATGACAAGAGCAGCGGCAATCAGCACAACTGCGACCCATAATTCCATGAAACCTTCCCTCCTTTTCGTTAGATTCCCGATTTGCCATAATACTCCCGCACAGGAAAAACGAAAACGGAAAGCAGGCCACGGACAGTCGCATAACTGTGCGGAACCGCTGCTCATACGTTCTGACCACAAAAAATAACTTCTATTAAAAATCCTTTTGTGCCATAGAGGCGAGGACACTCCATATAAACCCGCGGCGCTGTACAGACATACGGCGGCGGAACAAGAAAAAGATAATAAAAATTAAATTTCAGCTGCACGGCGGCATAATATGTAAACCAAGATTGGTAATAATGATAAATAGCTGTATATGTACCGCTTTTGGCGGCACGATGATGTATTTTCATACAGACTTATTCACATTATTAAGTTTAATATATTTTTACCGAATTGTCAAGTCATTTTTTGATAATTTTATAAAAAATTTTATTTCTGCCTTGACGTAACCATAATAATATGCTATACTGTATAAGTTAATTTCGGAAATTTTTACAATTATCGGTTTCATCTGTTTTGCCGGCGTGATGGAATTGGCAGACGTGCCGGACTCAAAATCCGGTGGTAGCGATACCGTGCGGGTTCGACCCCCGCTTCCGGCACCACGTCGGAGGACCCCTGAATGCTTCGCAATACCGCAAGCGGTATTGCTCGATGATTCAGGGGTCCTCCTCCTTATCCGAGACGGACCCACTTCGTTGGGCT
>CAMOKN010000124.1 GCA_946617595.1 uncultured Clostridia bacterium | reverse complement strand
TTTTTTAATATTAATTAAAAGAATTGTTGCAAAACTTTTTGATTTGTGGTATAATGTATTTATATATCTGCAAAATCGGGAAAGGAAGCGTTCAAATGGATTATCGTCTGAATCTCGGAGCGTGGAGAAAGGTATTTGCTGTCCCTTCGGTGGTGGCTGAGGATCATCTGAAGCTCGCTTCCGGAACACAGATAAAGGTTCTGCTCTATCTGCTTGCTCACTCAGATCTCGGTCTGCGCGCAGAAAATATAGCCGAGGCAGCCGGTATCAGTCCGGCAGATGTTGATGACGCACTGCTTTACTGGGAGAATGCGGGTATAATTGCAGGTTCTGACGGCGAGCTTTATCCGTCTGATAAAACTGCTGCCGTTCAGGCAAAGTCCGAAAACACACTCAATACTCCGGAGGCAAGAGCAAAGCTCAATTCTGAGACTGTATATCCTCCGAAGGAGATAGCCGGTGCGGTGAACGGAAGCAAGGCTGTGAAATATCTTTTTGATACATACGAGAGACTTGCCGGAAGACCGCCGAAGTATTCAGAACAGCGCACCCTTATGGTGCTTGTTGAAGAGATCGGACTTCCGTGTGAGGTCACAATGATGCTTGTGGAATACTGCTTCAAGATAGACAAGGCGACTCCCGCATATATGAAGACTGTCGCTATGGACTGGTGTGAGAACGGTATAAACGATATACCGAAAGCAGAAGAACGCATACGGCTGCTGCGTTCACGATTCGATGCGGAGAACAGGCTGCGCAGACGTCTCGGAATGACCAGTGCGTTCTCGTCAAAGCAGAAGCAGTTTATCTCCGAATGGGCAGATATGGGGATCTCAGATGAGCTTATTGATGAAGCCTATGACCTGATGCTGACAAATACGGGAAAAATGAGCTTTCCGTATATGGACAAGATACTGCGTAAATGGCACAGTGAAGGTATAACAGACCCATCTCAGCTCGAAAAGCAGAAGAAAAAGGAGTCCCCGGTCCCGAAGACCACTTCATACGATCTCAGCGAGATAGAACAGCAGTCACTTGAACTTTATAAGGATATAATTTGATCGGAGAATATAATGGGATTTGACAGCAGATTTTATGATAAGGCTGAACGTGAGATAAAAGAACGCCAAGCGAACAATTCTCGTATTCTCGAAACGAGACGGAACGACGCGGAGACTAAATTCCCTGAGCTTGCTTTGCTTCGCAGGGCGATCTCCGGCACTTCCGGAAAGCTGATCGCTCTTATTGCAGACCGAAGCGGAGATATAAAGCCCAGACTTGATGATCTTGAACGTGAAAACCTCGCATTGCAGGATAAGCTTCGCAGTACGCTCGTAAGATGCGGCTATCCTGAGGATTATCTCGATCCGATCTACAGCTGCAAAATATGCCGTGATACCGGTATCTCGGACGGAAGACTGTGTTCGTGCTTTATGGAGGCCGTGAAGAAGGCTGCTTCTGACGAGCTGAACAGTTCTTCTCCGCTGAAGCTTTGCGGATTTGACGAGTTCGATCTGACTTATTATGATGACACCGAGCCTACATCGCTCGGAGCTACAGCACGTAAGATAATGGAAAAGAATTATCTGCTTTGCAGAAAGTATGCCGAGGATTTTCATCTGCCGTATGAGAGCATTCTTATGCGCGGAAGGACCGGCCTCGGAAAGACTCATCTGTCTCTCAGCATCGCCTCGGTCGTGCTTGAGAAGGGTTACAGCGTGATATACGGCTCTGCACCCGATCTGTTCAGACGCATAGAGAAAGAGCATTTCGGCAATGCCGATAACGGGGTTGATACTCTCGATATGCTTATAAAAACAGATCTGCTTGTGCTTGATGATCTCGGAGCCGAATTTGAGAGCAAATTCTATGTATCTGCGTTCTATAATATACTTAACGACAGAATGAATTCTTCTCTGCCGACAATAATAAACACGAATCTTGAGCTTTCCGAGCTTGAAAAACGTTACGGAGAGCGAATAAGCTCACGCATATCGACTATGAAGAAGCCTATATTCGTGGGCAGTGATGTAAGAATACTAAAGGAAAGAAGACACAAATGAACAGATTGGCAGCAATAGTCGGTCGTCCGAATGTCGGAAAATCGACTTTATTCAACAAGATCATAGGTCAGCGGCTCTCCATTGTTGAAGATACTCCCGGAGTCACCCGTGACAGGATATACGGAAAAGCCGAATGGCGCAATAAAAGTTTCAACCTTGTGGATACCGGAGGGATAGAGCCTGACACAAAGGACGTTATCCTCGCGCAGATGCGTGAGCAGGCTCAGCTTGCGATTGACAGCGCAAATGTTATAATCTTTGTCGTTGATATCACCACAGGTATCACCGCAAATGATGAAAGTATAGCGGCAATGCTCCTGAAAAGCGGAAAGCCGATAGTTCTGTGTGTCAACAAGTGCGATTCTATAGGTGATCCTCCTCCGGAGATATATGAGTTCTACAATCTCGGACTCGGCGATCCTATACCCGTATCGTCCGTACACGGTCACGGAACAGGTGATCTGCTCGATGCCGTGTTTGAGAATATGCCTGAGGACGATGAGGAAGAATATGATGATGCACTCATAAAGGTCGCTGTGATCGGAAGACCAAATGCAGGAAAGTCATCACTTATAAATAAGATAGCCGGAGAGCAGAGAGTGATCGTATCAGATATCGCGGGAACCACAAGAGATGCGATAGATACGGTCATTGAGCGAGACGGCGAGAAATATGTGTTTATTGATACAGCAGGGATACGCCGGAAGTCAAAGATAACCGAGAGTATCGAAAAGTTCAGCATACTGCGTGCGTTCATGGCGGTCGATCGTTCAGATGTGTGCGTGATAATGATTGATGCGAACGAAGGATTTGCAGAGCAGGACAGTAAAGTTGCCGGTTATGCACATGACCAGGGAAAGGCGTGTGTGATCGCGATCAACAAGTGGGATTCGATCGAGAAAGATGACAAGACAATGAACGAGTTCCGCAAAAAGCTTGAAGTGGATTTTTCATTCATGTCTTACGCGCCGATAGTGTTTATATCCGCACTTACCGGACAGCGTATCAACAAGCTTTTCGAGCAGATAAAATACACTGCCGAGCAGAATTCAAGACGTATCACCACCGGTATGCTCAATGATCTGCTGAGCTATGCTACTGCAAGGGTCCAGCCGCCCTCGGATAAGGGCAAGCGTCTGAAACTCTATTATATGACTCAGGCATCTACCAAGCCGCCGACATTTGTTGTGTTCTGCAACAATCGTGAGCTGTTCCATTATTCATATCAGCGCTATATTGAAAATCAGATAAGAGAAGCCTTTACTCTTGATGCAACACCTATTAAGCTCGTTATCCGTGAACGCGGGGACGAAAAGAATGCGAAGGCATAAGATCAGGTAAGATCTGAGAATCTTATGATCTATGGACTTCATCAGTCTGTGCGTTACAGAAACAATAGTCAATAAATTTTCAAAGGAAATAAAGTCAATGGAAACATTTACTTATGTTCTGTGTTTTGCTGCAGCAGTAATAGTTCCTTATCTGCTAGGCAGTATCAATTCCGCAATAATAGTTACAAAGATAAAATCCGGGGAGGATATCCGAACTCTCGGAAGCGGCAATGCCGGACTTACAAATACTCTGCGTACTCAGGGAAAGATCGCAGCGCTGTTCGTGCTCATCGGTGATATACTGAAAGGAGTTCTGTCGGTCATCATCGTTCATCTGCTGTTCAGATACCTGCTCGGTATAGATACATATTCACCAGAAAGCGGCTGGACATGGATAAACTATCTTGCCGGAATATTCGCTGTCCTCGGTCATGTTTTTCCGATTTATTACGGTTTCAAGGGCGGAAAGGGAATACTCGTCACATTCGCTGCGATGCTGGCTATTAACTGGCTCGGCGGAGTAGCTCCGTTTGTGGTATTTCTGATAATCGTTGCTATAACACGCTATGTATCGCTCGGCTCGATAGTTGCGGCAGCGTGTTATCCGTTTGCGGTACTTATTTTTTCAAAGATGCAGAATGACAGCGGTGCATGGATAAACTTCGGACTTGCCGGGATCATAGGAATCTTGCTGATATATATGCATCGTGAAAATATAAAGAGACTCCTGAATCACACTGAAAAGAAACTCGGACAGAGATCCTCGGAGAAAAAGGAGGAAAGCACATGAACAGGTATGTACTTGATGAAAAGAATGTAAAGCTTACCGGACGCTGTTTCTATGATGAAGATGAGATAATGTGGTGCGCACTTTCAGGCAGCGGATTTGAGTGCCATTTCAAGGGAAGAGAACTTGAACTCAGGCTTGTAGGTGACGCAGCTGCTGAGCAGCCTATGAATGATAAAAATTGGGCAAGATATGCTGTCTATGTCAATGGGATACGCACGACAGAAGGACTGCTCGATAATTTTGTTCCTGTCAGAAAATTGCAGGTGATAAAGAGTGACAAAATTGTCGAGGCGGATATAAAGTTCATCAAGCTTTCTGAGTGTGCAATGTCCACCATAGGAGTATATCCGATAGAATGTGACGGTGAAATTGCTCCGATACCCGAAAAACCGCTTAAAATTGAGATCATCGGCGATTCGATCACCTGCGGCTACGGTGTTGATGAGTATGATCCGAATGTTAATTTCAGGACTGCGACAGAGGATTTCACGAAAGGTTATGCTTACAAGACTGCAAAGCTGCTTGACGCTGATATAAGAGTATTCTCAATAAGCGGGTGGGGTATCATCTCCGGATATACAGATAACGGTTCTATACACGCCGATCAGCTTATACCGCCTTATTACAAGAAGCTCGGTTTTTCTTACGAGAAATTCGATGACCGCGACGGACTTTCACCTCAGGAGCTTAACTATGATTTTGGATCCTATGTTCCTGATATCATAGTTATCAATCTCGGTACTAATGACAACAGCTACTGCACTGGTCACGAGGAAAGATACGCAGAATATACGGAAGAGTACGCAAAATTTATCGGTACCGTACATGAGTGCAATCCTGAAGCGAAGATCCTGTGTGTTATGGGAATAATGCTTGATGAGATAGCGCCGTATATGGAAAAGGCGGTCGGGATATTCAGTGAAAAGACCGGATATAAGGAGATATATACGATGAGATTTACTCCGCATGACGGAAAGCTCGGCTATGCCGCTGACTGGCACCCGTCTCCGGCGACACACGACCGTGCTGCAAAACTGCTTGCCGAAAAGATCAGAGAGATAATATGAAAGCATATCAGATTTCGGTATCATGATGTTGTGCAACGAAAAGAAGAGTGATCTGTTGCAGCAGCTGATCTCAAGCAAAAGATACGAAAGGAACCCTGAAAGTGTCTGCAAAATTAAAGGAACTATTTGAAAATATAAGCTTCGATCCGAAAATTGAGGACGGTGAAGTCCTTTCCGTTCTGCACAAAGAAAAAGAAAATGCGATAATAATACAGCTCGGACTGACCGAAAGAGCGCCATTTTCGATGATGTTCGATGCATCTGACAAGATAAAGAAAGAACTTGAATGTTCGTCTGTGAGCATTTATCCTAAGTATTCTCCCGACCTTTTTGACGGAGAAGCTGTGCTGGATATCGCAAATTTTCTCCGCCGTGAGCATTTTAATGTGAACGGTTATTTTGAAGATGCAGAAGTGACCATTGACGGGGAGAAGGTAAGTATCGAGCTGAAGCACTACGGTGCGGAAATGATGAAGAAAGACGGGATAGATTCTCAGATAAGAAAATTTGCAAAGGGCTTTTACGGTGTAACTATAGATATTGAGTTTACCGGAAAGACTGATCTTGATCTTGAAGAGTATTCTAAAAAAAAAGCTGATGAAGACGCGGCTCTGCCTGTTCCGCCGCCTCCGCCGGAAAGACCTCAGTCTCCTCAGGGCGGCATGAGCGCAGGTGCTCCGTCGAAAGGTACTGATGCACAGCAGAAAAGACGCAGCAGGGGTCCGGTGATACATGATCCGCCTGAACCTGTTAAGCTTATGTTTAATCACGAAATTCTGTGTGAAGATGCTGAGCTTGTTGTCGGAAAAGCGATAAACGATCCCCCGATGAAAATGTCCGACCTTGTTGATGAATCGGATGATGTGACTGTATGGGGAGAGGTATTCTTTGTTGATGATAAAGTTGTAAAGGACGGAAAATACAATATAAAGACCGTATATTTCACTGACCTTACCTCCTCACAGGTGCTGAGTATTTTTTCAGCTGCCGATAAGGCAGGGGATTACGGATTCATAAAAAAAGGCGCGGCACTTCTTGTGAACGGCACCGCAAAATATGATAAATTTGCAAATTCAATAGTAATTGAGCCGCGTTCGATAATGAAGGTCAGGACGGAAGGAAAGTCCGATACAGCCGAAACAAAGCGAGTTGAGCTGCATATGCATACAAATATGTCCGACCTTGATGCGCTTACACCTGCGGGAGATCTCGTGATGCAGGCGTATAAATGGGGTCATCCGGCTGTTGCGGTAACAGATCACGGAAATGTTCAGGCATTTCCTGAAATGATGAACGCTTATGAGAAGATAAAAAAGTCCGACCCTGAAACAACATTCAAGCCGATATACGGTATGGAGGCATACTTCGTAAATAACGAAGCTCCGCTTATCGAGGGCTGCACTTCGCGAAGCGTGAATGATGAGATCGTCATTTTTGATGTGGAGACGACCGGACTCAGCGCGGCGAACTGCCGTCTTACCGAGATAGGTGCGGTAAAACTGAGGGATCTCGAGATCGTTGAAGAGTTTCAGACCTTTGTTGACCCCGAACAGGATATCCCGGAGGAGATAACAAAGCTTACCGGTATAAATGCCGAAATGGTCACTGGCGCGCCTAAGGAAGACGAAGCGGTCCGCGAGTTCATGAAGTTCTGCGGTTCTGCACCGGTAGCCGCACACAATGCGACATTCGATATGTCATTCATAAACTCTGTAAGTGACCGGCACAGACTTGGGTTTCACCCGTACAGTATAGATACGCTGGCTCTTTGCCGTGCACTTGTACCAAACAAAAAGAATCATAAGCTTGATACAATGGCTGAGCATTTCGGACTCGGTGATTTCAATCATCACCGTGCGATAGATGATGCAAAGATGCTGGCACTCATATATCAGAAGCTGATTGCGGAGAGCCGAAAGGGCAGGGACGTAAAAAAACTTGGTGATCTTAACCTGATAACCGGTACAGATGTCAGAAAAATGCCCGTTTATCACATGATAATACTTGTGAAGAACAATACGGGTCTGAAAAATCTCTATACCCTGATCGGGCTTTCTAACCTGAATTATTTCCGCAGCAAGCCGAGGATCCCGATGTCTGAACTCAAAAATCACCGCGAGGGACTGCTTATCGGAAGTGCCTGTGAAGCCGGAGAGTTATTCCAGGCAATAGAGCACGGAAAACCCGATGACGTTATAGAAGAGATCGCGTCATTTTATGATTATCTGGAGATACAGCCTATATGCAACAACAAGTTCCTGATAAAAAAAGGACTTGCAAAATCTGAGCTTGACCTCAGGCGAATGAACAAGAAGATCTGCGATCTCGGAGAAAAACTCGGAATACCGGTAGTTGCGACCTGCGATGTGCATTTTATGCGTAAGGAGGACGCGATATTCCGCGAAATCCTTAAATTCGGGCAGGGTTATGACGATGCCGAAGATCAGCCGCTGCTGTACCTGCGCACAACAGACGAGATGCTTGAGGAATTTTCATATCTCGGTGAAGAGAAGGCTCAGGAAGTAGTTGTTGACAATACGAGAATGATCGCGGATATGATAGAATATATCCGACCGATACCAAAGGGAACATTCACGCCGTTCCTCGACGGCGCGGAAGAAGAACTCCAGCGCCTTTGCTGGGACAGGGCAATGGCATGGTACGGCTATGAGGACAAGATACCGGAAATTGTTGAGAAGCGCCTGAAAAAAGAGCTTGACGCTATCATAAAGTACGGATTCTCTGTTCTTTATATGATCGCGCAGAAACTTGTTGCGTTCTCGGAGAAGAACGGTTATCTTGTCGGTTCGAGAGGATCGGTAGGTTCTTCGTTTGTTGCGATAATGTCGGGAATTTCAGAGGTAAATCCTCTGCCGCCGCATTACAGATGCACAAAATGCCGTTATAATGAATTTATAGATGACGGATCGGTAGGTTCGGGATTCGATCTTCCGGAGAAAAACTGTCCCCACTGCGGAATACCGATGTTCCGCGACGGTCACGATATACCGTTCGAGACATTCCTCGGCTTCAAGGGCGACAAGGCACCTGATATAGACCTTAATTTCTCGGGAGAAGTGCAGGGAAAAGTACATCGCTACACAGAAGAGCTTTTCGGTTCTGACCATGTGTTCAAAGCGGGAACTATCTCCGCTATACAGGAAAAATCCGCTCTCGGATATGTCCGGAAATATATGGAGGCAAAGGGAATATCATATAACAATGCCGAAATGTCGCGTCTTGCACTCGGTTTTACCGGCGTAAAGCGCACGACTTCTCAGCACCCTGGCGGAATGGTCGTCGTACCGAACAACTACGATGTTTATGATTTTACAGCAGTGCAGCACCCTGCGGACAAATCAGAGGGCGATATGATAACAACGCATTTCGACTTCCATGCACTGCACGATACGATACTTAAACTCGATGAGCTCGGTCACGATGTTCCGACACTGTACAGGCATCTTGAAGATTCCACCGGAGTAAGAACAGCCGATGTTTCAACGTCAGATCCTAAGGTTTACAGTCTGTTCACGTCTCCGGAAGCGCTCGGTATAACCGAAGCCGAAACGGGAATACGCACCGGAACATTCGGGCTTCCGGAATTCGGTACCAACTTTGTTATCGGAATGCTGCTTGAAGCAAAGCCTCAGAACTTCTCCGACCTGCTCCAGATATCCGGACTTTCACACGGTACAGACGTATGGCTCGGAAATGCTCAGGAGCTTATTGCAAACGGTACCTGCAAGATCAGCGAGGTTATAGGTACCCGTGACAATATCATGGTATACCTGCTCCATAAAGGTCTTGAACCGAGCATGGCATTCAAGATAATGGAGATCACCCGAAAGGGAAATGCAACAAAGCTGTTTACTGACGAAATATATCAGGCATTCAAGGATAATAATGTTCCCGAATGGTATGTCGAGAGCTGCAAGAAGATAAAGTATATGTTCCCGAAAGCGCACGCTGCGGCGTACGTTACCGCGTCCGTAAAGCTCGGTTGGTACAAGATCTATTATCCTGCTCAGTTCTATGCCGCTACTCTCACAAAGCACACCGAAAATATAGAGGTCGATACGGTGCTTAAAGGAAAAGAAGCCGTTCGTGCGAGAATGCAGGCGATAAAGGCTAATCCCGATGCTACCGCAAAGGACGACGGGATATATGAAGCTCTCCAGCTCGTATATGAGATGCAGTGCCGCGGAATGAACTTTCTGCCTGTGCATTATCAGAAGTCCCATGCTACAAAATATGTGGTGGAAGGAAATGATCTGCGTCTGCCTTTCATGGCAGTCGAGGGCTGCGGCGAAAGTGCCGCAAATATGCTGTATGAAGCAATTCAGAAAGGCGGTTACGTCAGCGTGGAAGATCTCACCGGTTCCTCCGGCGTAAACAGCAGCGTAATCGAAAAGCTCACACTCAAAGGAGCTTTTGACGGACTGCCGAAGTCTGCTCAGATGAGCTTTTTTGATTGAGATCCTGCCGCTGCGCTTGAGATTGGGTCTCATCTGTCGGTCATCTACCTTCCTGGCTTTTGCAAAGCAAAGGTGACTTGCTTCGCGGCTGAACTGACAAGTTATTATTACAGATATAAAGAAAGGAATTATAAAAATGGAAAATGTATTACAGGAACTCTACAATACGGTAGTTGAAAGAAAAGGTGAAAAGCAGGAAGGTTCATATACCTGCTACCTGTTCGAGAAGGGAATAGACAAGATACTCAAAAAGTGCGGTGAAGAATGTACTGAAATGGTCATCGCCGCAAAAAACAAGGATAACGATGAGCTGAAAAATGAGATCGCTGACCTGATGTATCATGTTATGGTAATGTGCGTTGAACGTGGACTTTCGTGGGAAGATGTAGAAGCGGTACTTGCCGAGAGAAGCAACAAGACCGGAAATCTCAAAAAATTCCACACAGTTGATAAGAATACATGATATGAAAAGATCGGGCTGATTAGTCAGTCCGATCTTTTCATAACAGCAATCATATCATATAAGTTTTACAGATAATCTGTTCGGAAGACATATTATCGGAAGAAGCTCCGATCTGAGGGGTCCGTGATTAATGCATATCTTATCGGGGCAGCTTGCTTCGGAGACATATATCTCGCCGTCTTTTACAGTAATAATGTTATATGCGTCCTCATTTCCCACAGTGAAAGTTTCATCTGCGGCACTGCGCAGGTCAATAGTACGGACGATCTTTCCGTCAACGCTTATTTCGGCTGTATGTTTGTCCGAACCGGCATTGAGCGCACAGATCATATACATGGCTGCCGCAGCTGTCAGAATTGCAGCCGGAATAAGCAGTAAGGCTTTTTTTCTTTTACTCATTTCACGAGTGCGATATCATAGGCAAATACATTTTCGGATATCTCAACAGTAAGTGTGTCTTCATCGGAGATATCTTCCGGAAGAGTGATGCGATATTCTGAAATATCGGCGTAAGAATCGCTTGGTGCTATGTCAGCCTTGATCTTGTGATTGCCTATAACTGCGGTAATACTGCCTTTTCCGGTTATACAGCCGCCGGTGATAAGAATCGCTTTCTTTTCCGTAAAATCTATGCCTTTATATATTGCTTTTCCGATCCAGCCTGTTGCTTTTATATACTGCCTGTGTAGATGACGTTCCCAGAATATCTTTATATCGCTGTAACTGTCGAACATCTGTGCTTCAAACCTGTCACCACGCTTTGATATTGAGTCTTCCTCGATATGTATCTCTTCCGAAAGCCGGATATCATCTGAGCTTCCGCCTGCGTAAAATACATAAGTACCGCTCTCGGTCATCATTTTTCCGCTGTGCGTATCAAACACTTCAAAATTGTGTCCGGGAACTTCAACGATCACTTTTTTTGACTGACCTGCGGGAATATGTACTCTTTCAAACGCACAGAGTTTTTTTATCGGGCGTGAGACAGCACTGTCCTTTACGGTGTAGTAAAACTGCACTACCTCGTCGCTGTCGGTATCTCCTGTATTGGTTACGGTAACTTCAAGAGCTGTACCGTTCTCGTTGTGCGCTGCACGGAGCCGCGAGTATGTGAACTGAGAATATGACAGACCGTGACCAAAGGCATAAAGCGGAGTTCCCCGGAAGTACATATATGTTGTTCCGGATTTTTCTATATCATAATTCTCGATATCCGGAAGCTCATTTTCTGATGTGTACCAAGTCATAGCAAGTCTGCCGGCGGGATTGTTCCTGCCGGAAATCGTTTCTGCAACGGCAGTTCCGAGTTCAGCACCTGCGTGTGTGGTATAGATTATAGCTGGAAGTATCCTGTCCTCGTGTATGATTGAATACGGATAGCTTGAAATGAGCACCATGACGGTATCACGGTTCGCATTGAACAGAACATCTGCCATATCCTGCTGAATGTTCAGATCAAGTGTCTTACGGTCGTAACATTCTTTGGCGACCTGATTCGGGTGATTTCCGACACAGTAGATAACTGTATCGCATTTTCCGGCAAGTTCTTCCGCTCTTTGTTCGCCATAAGATATGACCTGAATATCAAATAAAGTTTCCGGCATTTCAGTGCGCGATCTCTCAAAAGTGATATTGCCGCTGCTGTCGGCAGTCATCTTTTTGTGGAACTGAAAATCTTCTATCGTCATTTTCTCATAGCCGTAGAAAATATTGAATGTTTCTCTGGTGAACCAGTCGTATATGACTCTGTTGTGTAATTTAAGCTTTCCGTCATCGTCAAGTCTTATGTATTTATTATGTTTTACGGAGAAGAAGTTGCACCAGTTCTCACCCCAGTCCTGAAGCTCAAAAATATCTGCTTTTCTCTTTGATGCATCGGCATAGACGATGCCGTCATCATGTATCGAGAGATACTTTCCGTTCGGAGCTTTTATGACTATTCTGTCCCACAAAGTATCGTGGATTATCTTTGACCCGTGAAATTCATTCTTTATCCCTTGAAGCACCGAAACAGGATCACGGAAATATCCGGTGTACCAGTCACGAAGATTCTCGTCTGCAAGAGGTCCCACAACGGCAATTTTTCCCGGCTTGTTTTTCAGTGGAAGAATACCGTTATTTTTCAGCAGAACGATCTGTTCTCTGGCAGCGCGCAGATTGATGTCGCGGGCTTCGGGATTGTCGATAATATCCTTTGTTATCGAATTGAACTTACAGTTTTCATCAAACATACCGAGCATCATTCTCGCACAAATGGTATTTGTGACAGAACGGTCGATGTCTTCTTCACTTATGAGTCCCTCGTCAAGCGCCTTTTTCGCGGTTTTATGTACGAGTTCGTCGGTATCGGTCATGATATCACAGCCTGCTTTCAGTGCTTCTGCAAGTGCTTCTGCGTGTGAATCACAGTATTTATGCGCAGTAACATTCTGTGAGAAATCTCCGCCGTCTGTTACCGCAAACAACATTCCCCAATCGTCTTTCAGTACGGCCTGCAATTCTGGATTCAACATTCCGGGAATGCCGTTGATCTCGTTGTAGCAAGCCATTACGCTTTTTGCACCGCCGTATTTTATTGCATTCATGAATGCGGCATAGTAGTATTCATATTTAAGTCTCGGCGGCAGGAAAGCGTTGCAGTTAATGCGTGCAGCTTCATTATTATCAGCACAGAAATGCTTCAGAGTCGGCAATGTCATTATGTAGTCATCATCATCTCCGGCAAGTCCGAGGGTATATGCTCTTGTCATTTCTCCGGCAAGACATACGTCTTCGCCGTATGCTTCTTCGGTGCGTCCCCAGCGAGGGTCGCGCTCCATATCAACAGTAGGTCCCCATACACAGAGACCGCCTTTTTTGCTCTCGTTGTAGTATGCGCGGCACTCACGTCCGGCAATACCGCCGAGAAGCCACATCAGCTCGGTATCGAAAGTACCGGCAAGACCGATCGGCTGAGGCAGGACGGTGGAATATTTCTCCGGTTCTCTGCCTACATAGCCTCTTGCGACCTCAGTACCGATATAAAATTCGGTGATACCGGGTCTTTCAGCTTCATGCTGATGAGTGGTGAGCATTCTGATCTTTTCATCTGTAGTGAGCTTGCTTACAAGCTCTTCTGCCTTTTTTTTAAGTTCATTGTAGTTTTTCATAAATCACCGGAAAATTGTTCTTTTTAGAGGTTCCCTTAAGATTATACCGCACAGCATTTGTCTGTACATAAATATATGACTTGCAGTAAAGCCTTATTGTTATCAGCATTACTCTGAATGCAGAGATGAGATCCTGAGCTTATCACGCAGCGGCGTCTTCTGCTGCCGGCTGATATCCTGAGAGGAGTGCATCGAGCAGGGCAGGGTAGAATACTCTGTAATCGCGGCGGCTGATAAGACCGAAGTTTTCTTCGCCGACCATGATACCGCCGTTATCCCACCAGAAGCAGGAGATCCTGTTTGATGCCGCGAGCGATGTAAAATCCTTTGCCCAAGCAACACGATCATCAAGATTGTTCTTGTTTGTTGCCCCGAACTCTCCTATGACAACTCCGTAACCGTTCTGAACGAATTTCTTGTTGAGCTTTTTCATAAAGCCAAGTTCATTTATTTTTGAACCGTCCCATACTTTGTAACCGTTCTTGTTCATTGCAAAATCATAAGGAGAATATGCGTGGACTGACAGTAAAAGTCTGCCTGAGGGGTCGTCTGGCATTGTGAAATGATCGCTGAGAGCGTTGTCGGCATTTGCGGCATTGCTCGGCACCATGAGGTAGCGTGAAGAATTATATCCTTTTCCGCTTCCTCTTACCGTATCAACGAACACCTGATTCAGCTTAACGATGCACTCGATCGAGTCTATGCCTTCTGGGTCATTGCTTGTGAACCACCATTCTTTTGCAGTCCCCGCAAGGCGAGGCTCGTTCATTGACTCAAATATCAGCCGCTCGTCATACCCGGAGAAATTGTCGGCGATCTGTGTCCAGATCTTGCGTATATATTTCTCAGATTCTTCATAATGCTCACTGTTCGGATAGTACATCTCATTATCGTGATGTGAATTCATAATGATATACAGTCCGGATTCATAAGCATAATCAATTACTTCTTTTACTCTTGCGGTCCACGCAGGGTCGATATTGAGATCTTCATCGACGTGATTGCTCCATGATACGGGGATCCTTATCGACGTGAAACCGGAGTTCTTTACATACTTTATCTGAGATTTGCTTATCGTAGGCTGACCCCATGATACTTCTGAATCAAGACCCTCTCCGGTAGCATCAAGACTGTTTCCGAGGTTCCAGCCGAGTTTCAGGTTTTCCGCAAAATCTACAGAATTATCGGCGATCACAAGTTCGGGAGCTTCAGCGGCCGAAGCCGTTGTTGTGGTGGTAACATCGGGAGCTGACGTTGTTGATGCCGAGGTCCCGGAGGCGTTATCTGCGCCGTTATTGCAGGCGGACAGCGCCGCACTCATCATCAGTACAGTGCATATTACAGAAACAAATTTTTTCATATTTACTCCTTTTATTTATGCAGCAGTTTTCCATGCGCTGAGCGGATCTATCTTTTCGGGGATATATTCGTACATCGCGTTTACAGCTTCTTTTGTCAGATCGTAGCGATACCAGATCTGTTCCTCGTCTTTTCGGGGTTCCATCCATACGAGCAGTCCGTTCCAACCCTTATCATACATTGACTTGTATATTTCAGTCAGCGTCATTCTGAACTTTTTCTCGTTGTCGTTCTGTGCTTCACCTATAATGCATGGCCGGTCATATACAAGCCCGAATTCTTCCGGCGAGATATCAAACGGGAATCCGAACCATGGCCTTTGCCAGTCGTAATAATGTACGCTGTAGAAATCGAGATATGCGCCGTCAAGTCCGGTAAGCTTCTTCAGATATTCGTCAGAGACTTTATTTCCCTCATATTTTTCGGAATTATATTTGATTATTCCCGTACCTACGGTAACAAGAGTGCTGCAGGTGCTGTGAATAACATCGGCGCACTTTCCGAACAGGTAAGAAATATTGTCCCAGTCTATCTTTCCGCATTCGTCGTTTTCATATCCCCAGTCCGGCTCATTCATGAGATCTATCGAGAAAAGGTAGTCACAGCCGCCGTAACGTTCACAGAACGTTTTTACATAAGTCTCCGCGTAATTGTCACATTCTTCCTTCGATACAAGGAATTTCTGCCATTTCTCTTCCTTGAAATGATCGAAAGAAAGCAGGGTCGCCATGATATAGACCTTGTGTTTTTCAGCCATATCAAACAGCTTGTCGAGATCTTCCCAGTGACCTTCATTCACTCCGGTAACATGACCGTCCTGGTCGATATTCACAATCTTATCGCCGTTGCAGTTGATCCATATACGTGTGCAGTTTATGTGATCCTCTTCGAGCATTGAGAAAGTCTGTTCCCACTTGTCTTCCTTCATCTTGCCTGTAAAGTCGTTCCAGTCATACCAAGGGGTATTTCCGCCGCTTATCCACAGCTCTTTTCCGCCGACCATGAATTTTGTTCCTTCGATATAAACATGAGCATCTTCATTCTGAGGTTCAGAAGTTTTTTCAGTTTCAGTATTGTCCGTAACAGCCTGAGTGTTTGTTGTTGTGGTGTCCGGCGACTGTCCGCAGGCTGAAAGAGATGCTGTAAGCATCGCAGCTGCCATGATTCCGGCAAAGGTTCGAATGCTGGTTTTCATAGATAATGTCCTCCTTTACAGGTCCGGAAAATGTGAATATATAATCATTTCTTTATATTATAACATTATTGTACACATAAGTCAAGCAATAAATAATGTGTCAAGCTCATTTCGTCCTTCGGACGAACAAATGGCTTCAAGCTGTGCTATGAAGCCATTTGTTGGCTGATGAGCAGACATTAAATATTATAAACGAGGGGTATTGCAAAATCATTGAATATGTGATATTATATTTAAGGCAATACCGCACAAAGCACGGCTAACGCCTTTGCAT
>CAMOKN010000123.1 GCA_946617595.1 uncultured Clostridia bacterium | reverse complement strand
GCCGTGTCGAAGACGAGGAAAGGCTCCGAAGGCTTGCTGGCGCAAGGTGAGGAGACTTGACGAAATATTCGACGCGGATGACTCGTTTTCTCTCAAATGGGTTTTTAGAGGTTCCCTTATATAAACAGTACACCCGTACAGAAGCGCCGAACCGCTCTTTTGCGGTCCTGATACAGAGGAATACCCGTTTAATGCGGGGCATGACCCCTTGCATTAACCCACGCCGTATATAATGCGGCGGTTACAAATGCCTTATTATTATAACACTTTTTTTTCTGAATTGCAATAGTTTTTTGCAATTTTAACAAATTTCACCGAAAAATTTCTCCATCGGAACATTTTATTGCCGTTCTTGTTATATGGAGCGAGTAGATCTCGGTACCGGAGAGCTTTTCAAATGCATCGAACAGCAGTCCGGCGTTGATGTTGAATTCTGAGCCGGAGGGAAATGTGAACCTCAGATATCCATTTCTTCGTTCGAGGATATCAAGGTGCTGCTTCAGATCAAGCTCCGCGATACCGCGCTTTGTCTTCTTCTCCGCAGGTATATGCTCAGATGCAAGAAACAGGTCGAACTTCTCATCATCACAGTCAAAATCCGCTTCATATTCCGAGAGCGCGATCTCGGTAGGCTTACGGACAGGCTCCGAAGCGCTCAGCACACGTATATCCTTCGGGAGCGCATCGTTGAAGCGTCTTACGAGTTCTTCACTGCTTATATCCTCGGTAAGCTTTGTATCAAGGCTCTCGCAGACTCCCGCCGTTCCGAGAGCAAGCGGAAGCGCAAAGGTGATATATACGTGCGGGTTGAAGCCCTCTGTTTCCCATATCGGGAGCTTTGCACGCTTTATCGCACGCTGGAACAGCCTGTACAGGTCAAGGTGAGAAATGTATATCGCCCTGCCGGTCTTGCTGAAAAATACTCTTATATTTTTAGTTACTGTGTTTGCCATTTTTATCTGTATCTTCCTTCTTTTCTTTTATAAGAGAGTACGCGAGCGACCATATCCACGGATCAGTCAGTCCGACAAGCGCCCACCAGCCGCCTCCTGCTGTCAGGATACCCACCGCTATGAGAAGTCCTCCGAGCGGCGGCACCATTGATACCCACTTCTTTCCGGGGATCAGATTTTTGAAGAAGCACGCCCAGTTGCAGGCATACAGGGATATTCCGATACCGAACAAAAGAACAAAACCGAATATAGTGTCGGCTGCTTCAGAGCTGAACAGCTGTTCAAGAAATCCTCTCATAAATGTCCTCCGCTTCCCGCTTCATACGGAGCTAAAAACATTCTCTTCCTACGCACCGGTTCACGCCGCAGCCGGAGCAGCGTTCGCGGCAGTTCGGCGTGGTCTGTTCATCATGTGCCTTCTTGTTCTCGCGGATAAAGAAGTCCTTTGATACAAGAACGTCCATGTGATCCCACGGCAGTATCTCATCATAGCTTCTGGTGCGGTTCACATAGAACGAGGGGTCGATGCCGCATTCTCTGAATGCTTCGATCCACTTGTCGTACTGATAGTATTCTGTCCAGCCGTCCAGCTTGCAGCCCTTTTTCCACGCGGTATGAATGACCTTTGACAGCCGCCTGTCTCCTCTTGCAAGAGCGGCTTCGAGGTGCGTAACATCAAAATGTGAGCGGCTGACTGTGACTTTTCTGGCATTTATCACTTCCATTAAATGCTTCTGACGTTCGCGGATAACGCTCTCTTCGGGCTGAGGTTCGAACTGAAACGGAGTAAAGGGCTTGGGAATAAATGTTGACAGGGATACGGATATTTTGATTCCTTTTCCCTTGGGACGGTCAGGCATAGAATAATAGAGGTCTATGATCTTCTGACAAAGATCCGCTATCCCCTCGATATCCTCCATTGTCTCGGTGGGAAGTCCGAGCATGAAATACAGCTTAACAGCCGTATATCCTCCCTCAAAGGCAAGGCGGCAGCCGTTCAGCACGTTTTCCTCGGAAATATTCTTGTTTATCACATCACGCAGACGCTGAGTTCCTGCCTCGGGAGCAAATGTCAGGCCGCTCTTGCGGACGCTCTTTATGCGGTCAACAAGCTCTTTGCTGAACTTGTCCACTCTCAGCGACGGCAGAGAGAGATTCACGCTTGCGGCATCGGAATATTCAGTCAGCACGCCGAGCATTTTCTCTATATCGCTGTGATCGCTCGTACTCAGAGATGTGAGAGATACCTCATCATATCCTGTAGTTTCACAGAGTGAGATAGTTTCTTTCTCTATCGTCCCGACCGACTTTTCGCGGAAAGGGCGATACAGATATCCCGCCTGACAGAACCTGCACCCTCGTATGCAGCCGCGCAGGACTTCTACCACCGCACGGTCATGCACTATCTCCGAGAACGGAACCACGAACGTTTCTGGGTAATACACCTTGTCGAAGTCCCTGATTATGCGCTTTTTTACCTTTGCCGGCGCATTTTCGAGCGGAGTGATGCTGCTTACTGTATTGTCGTCATTGTATCTGACCTCGTACAGCGAAGGAACGTATATACCCTCTATCTGCGCGGCACGGATCAGGAACTCACGCTTTGATGTGCCCTCAGCCTTGCATTTTTCGAGAAGGCGCATAAGTTCAAGGTTCACTTCCTCACCCTCACCGAGAATACAAAGATCGACAAAATCTGCGATCGGCTCAGCGTTGCAGACGCAGGGACCTCCGGCGCAGACTATCGGTGTCAGCTCATGTCTGTCGGCTGCATAGACAGGCAGTCCGGCAAGATCGAGCATTGAGAGGATATTTGAGAATGACAGCTCATATTGCAGCGTGAAACCGATCATATCACTGTTCTTTATCGGTTCGAGACTCTCCAGCCCGTACAGCAGGATATCGTTCTTACGCATCTGTTCTTCCATATCCGGCAGCGGCATGAACACACGCTCACACCAATACTCCGGCACCTCGTTCATAAGCGAGTAGAGTATTTTCATACCGAGATGTGACATTCCTATATCATAAGTGTCCGGAAAGCAGAACGCAAACCGCATCGACACTTTATCAGGATCTTTTTCGACAGAATTAAGCTCGCCGCCGATATATCTCGACGGCTTCTGGACTTTCAGCAGTATCCGGTCAAGCTTTTCTTTGTACATCTTTTTTACCTTCCGATCTGAGGTCATATTATGGATATTATACTATATTTTTTCAAGAATTTCAACCGCAAAAAGAAAAAATAAAAATGTACACGCAGAAAAATTGAGAAAGCCTGAAAATACCAGTGTTATTAATGCCGGGATAACAAGCAGCATCACGATCTTTTCCGAAAGTTCAGACAGACGCAGAGCCTTATCCGCCGGAAATGCCCTGACAAGTGCCTTATCAAGCATCAGTCTGCCGTCAAGCTCACCCACCGGCAGCAGATTGAACGCTGCGATAAGCAGGTTTATAATACCGAAAAGCCGCATATTTGTGTCTTCCCACGGGATCAGTCCGAAGATCAGAAAAAGCACGATGTTTACCGCAACTCCCGCAGATACCGCCGCAAAATCCGTGCTTCCGCCGCAGATATGGATCCCTCCGCCGTACAGCCTGACAGAAGACGGCGGACGTTTCTCGATCAGCATTACCGCAAGATGCCCGAGTTCATGCAGAAGACAGGCAAGCAGACAGAGAACGGAGAACCCCTCCCTGTCTGTGCAGATCATGAATCCGAGCACCGCGAAAAATGAGAACCGGGCTTCAAACATTAACGGAAAAGCCCTATCAGTCTTTCGCACGTTTCACTCACCTGCCCGCCCCATATCGCAGAGGCTGCCCATATTGCCGCACCTGCTGCCGCTGTTATCACGAGCTGTATGAAAAGAGTTCCGGCATATCCTCTTCTGCGCGGAGAAGAGCGATAATGTGAAACATAAGTATATTCTTCCTCCTGCGGAACGTAAACCACCGGTTTTTCAAGCTTCGCGGAGATCTCCGCACTCTTGTTTTCTTCCGGTTGCTGGGCGTTCAGAGCTGCCGCGCCGTTCATTACCTGTACTGTCATATTATTCCCCCTATATCAGCTTTATCAGCGCGTGGAGCAAAGTTCCGGGAACCCCGAGAATCGCCGAGAGTGCGGTATTGTAATAATTGATGCCGTTGAGGTTACCCGAAAACAGCATCTCCGATGCCGCAAGACTTAATACCCCCGCTGCGGTATTAATAAAAGCGTACATCTTCGGGTGACGTGAACCTGAATATACCGCAGCCATTATCAATGCCGCAATGCAGATCAGTATTATTTCCGCCACAATGTGTCATCTCCTTTCAGACCGAGCTGCTTTGCTTTTCCGATCAGTGCCGAATATCGTATGTCCAGCGCCTTTCGCTCAAATATCAGCGCATCTATCTCCGTGCTTTCGGTCGCAATGTCAAAAAGCTGCTCATTCTTGTACAGCATTGCACGCACCCTTTCAAGCTCAGATAATATAAGTTCCCGCTCGTCCGACATACCATCACCGGCTTTCTTCTGGTTTCTTTCAATGATATGCGGACAAACCCGCAGATATGAAAAAAGCACCGGACTATGATATGTCCGGTGCGCAGACTGTCAAAGAAGTCGCTTACGCTTGAGAATTTCAAGAAAACGCTACGCTTGAGATTGGGGCGCTGCCCCAAACCCCGCTTCTTTCGGAACGCCGAAAGAAGCAAAGGCGAATAGCTTCGCGATTGAATTATATAGTTTCTGCTATTCTGCACAAAGAGCTTGCGGTGATTGCCCCGTCAGATTGTACAGAAATGGCGCAAGCAAGGTACGGGCAAAGGCGTTAGCATTGCTTTGTGCGGTATTGCCTTTAATGTTAACTTTCAGACAGCGTGCCGCTGCTCATTTCCAGACTTATGTCCGCAAAGTTCTCCGCGTCCTTCTCATGCGTTACCATAAAAACCGAAGTGCCGCTCTGCGCAGCCTCTTTCAGGATATCAAGCACGATCAGCGTGTTTTCGTCATCAAGATCACAAGTCGGCTCGTCGGCAAATATTATATCAGGCTCACGTATCATTGCTCTTGCTATCGCCATTCTGCGAAGCTCGCCGCCCGAAAGCTCAGACGGCATCGCGTTTTCAAGCTCAGCGATACCAAGCTTTTTCATAAGCGTCTCCGCACGTGAACGCACTGCTTCACGACTCTCATTTCCGGGATAAATCATATATGAAAGGCAGATATTTTCAAGAACATTCAGGCTGTGAACAGCTGTCTGACCCTGGGGTATCACCCCTATATGCTCACAGCGGAAAAGCGACAGCGCATCATCGTTCATAGCATAGATATCGCTTCCGTCATAGGTGAGCGTTCCGGAAGTAGGTGTGAGAAGTCCCGCTAGCATATTCAGCAGCGTGGATTTTCCGCTTCCTGAACGTCCCATAAGCAGCGTGAGCTTTCCCTCTGCAATTTCAAGATCAGCCGGTGCTACCGCAACAAGCCGGTTCGTCCCTTTACTGCTGCGGATAAATTCTTTTGTTATTCCTTTTGAGGCAATTCTCATCAGTTGTCACCTCTCAGAATAACACCGGTGTCTATCCTGCTTATACGGCGGGCGGAATATGCAGCCGCAGCGGCTCCGCATGCCGCAGATACCGCAAGCGCCGCTGCGCACATCACTGCGATCATAAGCGCGTCCGGCATCAGGAACGGCAGCCCGATGCTCTCTTCTATTATGCCGTTGAACGGCAGCATTATCAGAAGTGCCACGGCTGTACCGATCACCCCGCCGGACAGTGCAATGATGAGTGCCTCAGACATCACTATCCCGGAGAGTTTTTTCCGTGACGCACCTGTGATGCGAAGTACGGCAAATTCTTTCTTCCGCTCGTTCACACTCATAGTGAACGCAAGAAACAGGATCACAATGCCGAGTATTATAACAGCACACATCAGGACTCCGATCATCACTGAAACTCCCGAAAGACTGTCGGAGACTCCGGATATCATATCCTTCGTTCTGAATGATTTTGTCCGGCGGACATGAAGATTCAGGTCGTTAAGAACTTCATCGACCGGATATCCGTCGGCGACCTTTATAAGTATGCATGAAACCGAGTGATCCGGGTCAATATCCCTGAAATCGTTCATTCCCATTTCTATCGAAGACGCTATCAGCTTTTTTATAGTGTTCATATTAGTATAGACAGCGGTATCGAGATCAGTGCCGGTCTTGTCGAGCTTTGCGGCAACTTTGCATTCAACGCCGTAGAAGGTTATCGTGCCGCCGACAAAGACACTGAGGTCGTTTCCGACTACAACGTCATAATCTCCGAGCGTTCCGCCTGCGCTTTTCTTTATCCACGGGGACACGGTAAAGTCCGTTTCAGGGTCATATCCGATTATCTGCAAAGGTACAGAGCAGCACCCTGCGCTTGCGGAAGCGAGGAAAAGCTGCGGAGATACTTTCTCTATCCCTTCTCTCTCAGCAACCTTGTCATAATATGAGCTGTCCATATAGAAATAGCCCATACTGCCCTGAAGAACTATGTTCTCGAAATTCTTCTTTGATACAGCCGATGCCGGAACTACCATTATATCCGCTCCGAGACGGGCTTCAAGCGCGCCAAGACCCGCCCGCAGGCTGCTCACAGTCATTATCCCGCATACTACAGCGGCGGTCATTATGACTGTTAATATCAGAAGCACCGCAGAACGCGCCGGTCTTCCTTTTACATTTCTGAACGACAGACTTTCGGTAAGCTTCATTTCCTGTTATCCCGCTTTCTGAGCATTACTGCGGAATTTACCGCCGCCGCTGCCGCGATAAGTGCGGAAATAACGATGACAGCAGGGCGCATTGCCGTATGACAGTGCATGGTCGGCATCTTGCATAGAGAGATCAGAAATTCAGGCATTAACGCCGTAATGCAGGCAAGCGGAATTGCAGCAAGTGAAGCTCCGGCAGCCGTTTTTTCGCCTCCGATAATGATTATCAGCGAGATCACACAAAGTGCGATCCCTATCCCGAAAACAGCCTGCTCCGCCCAGTGACAGCTCATATACGTACCGTCATCGTGTGCCGGACAAGCCGGAAATATCAGCTTTACCCCGCAGGTCAGTATTATACTCATTATCAGAAGTACTGCGCCGCCTGCCCTTGATCTTAGTTTTTTCATAACTTCTCCTTTATGTTGGAAAATCTGTTTCCGACATCGGGTATTTCTCATAAAAATCAGATGTCGAATACTTCTCGTCTCTTATATGTTTTTCAGAAAAACCTTCTTCGCCTCTCAGAAAAACCGAACGGGAATCACTATCTGTCTGAAGATCCCACGTTACATCAGCATTGTAATATTTATCTCCTATACGTACTATGTTCCACGCATGGTATTCGGTGCCGCTTTCACGGACCGCGTTACCTGTTATTATGCGCGAATCAAGCCCCGCTTCTCTGAACAGTCTGTACATAAGGACACTGCACCCCTGACAGGTCGCGCAGCCGTTCACAAGCGCTCCGTATGCGGTCGAACGCAGATGATAGTACGGATTGTTCTTGTGAACAAGATCGTATTTCACATTATCACATATATAGTTATAGACAGCTTCCGCTTTTCCGGCATCGGTCATATCATCGCTGATTATCGACGAGATTATGTCTGCGGTGATCTCATCTACTCTGCATTCCTGCTCTTCTGTGGTATAATATTCGGGAACTATCTCTATCGTATATGAATAACCGTCCGCGTCCATGTCATACGAATATCTCACCGTATATCCGCCGTACTGCTGATAAAGATAATCCCCCTCATGCGGATCGTCCGTCTCTGACATCGCATACGTAACAAGCTCATCTGTCAGCGCGCTGATATCGCTCATATTATCGCCGTGCGAACGATATGTTATCGTGATCCCGGCGCTTCGTGCCCTGAACGCTTCACGAATGGTCTGTATCACCTCGTCGGCGTTATTGAAGTAAACGCTGAGATCCTGCCGTACATCATAATGCGCAGGTTTATGTCCGCAGCCGGAAAAAACGATCACAGCCGCAAGAATACAGAACACCGGAAAAGATCTTTTTATGTTCATTCTGACGGACCGCTGTCCTTGCTTTTGCGGTATTTTCTCTTCCATACCGCAGCGGCGTTTGAATTCACCAGCAGCCGCTCAGTATCTATTCCCGCAGGGCAGATATCCTTGCAGGAAAGTGATTTTCCGCAGCCGCGATAGAAATGCTCACCGTATTCCCCGTAAAGCCGCTTCTTCTGCTCCTCCGGCGACTGCGCAATAAGGCGCGATGCCGGAACAAGAACGGCAGTCCCGAAAAATTCTCCGCCCGGATAAAAGTTCGGACAGACCTCAAGACAGCAGCCGCACTGAAGGCAGCGTGAAGCTTCATAGGAAATGTCGTTGTCACGCGTCTCGGCTTCTCCCTCAAGCCACGCACCCAGTTTTTTCAGATGTCCGAACATTATGCTTCTGTCAACGATCAGATCGCACACTACCGGAAACTTTTTCAGCGGCTCAAGCTTTATCACACCTTTAGGGTACTCGTTCACCCTCGCGTCACAGGCAAGGCGTGGTCTTCCGTTTATCACCATTGCGCAGGCACCGCATTTTTTCTGCTTGCAGCTGCGCTCCCACTGTATCGGATCATCCGGTATCTGTTCGCTGTTTATACGTTCAAGAAGTTCCGCTACTGACGCAAGAGCATCGGTATCAACGGAAAAAGACTGTATGTGCGGCTTTTCTGAGCTGCTGCGCTGCCGCTGTATATCAAGCTTTATTATCATTTGTTCCGCCTTTCCGGGATATCCTCAAACGTAATCCTGACTGTTCCTTCTATATACTCCGCGACCGTTGTCTTTGAAAAGATCTCTGTCGTGTCGGGGCAATCCTCCCGGAAATGAGCTCCGCGGCTCTCCATTCTTCCCAGCGCCGAAAGCAGCATTGCATGAGCAAATTCCTTTCTCAGCTTTTCCGGCGCATCTGAACATTTCAGCACACGGAGCCTGTCAGCCGCTTTTTTTATCCCGTCACCGCTCCTGACTATGCCAAGTCCGTCAGAAAGTATCTTTCCGACCTGTTTTGCAAACTCCGCAGGCACCTCACCGCCGACCGGATCGTCCGGATCTGTCTCCATTATCTCATCAGTCAATCCCGGCAGCCGTGAAGCGCTTTCTGCGGCTGTCATACCGCCGAACACAGCGCCGAGCATCGAGTTTCCTCCAAGGCGGTTCGCGCCGTGATACTGACAGGCACATTCTCCTGCCGCATACAGTCCGGGGATATTTGTGCGGTGATGTTCGTCTGTGTATATTCCACCCATGAAGTAATGGATCCCGGGTTCGACCGGTATCGGGTCGGTCTTCGGGTCAAGGCTGAAATAGTGCATTATCTCGTCACGAAGATCTGAAAGTTTATTTTTCCATACGTCGTCGCTTATTCCTGTCATATCGAGGAATACATCGCCGTACTCACTTTTCACATAATACATCTCACGGGATACCACATCACGGGGCATGAGATTTCCGAGCTCAGGGTATTTTTCTTCCATGAAATACCACGGGAAGCCGTCCTTTCTGACGAAAAGGCGTCCTCCCTCTCCACGCGCGGCTTCGCTTACAAGGCAGCGCTTTCCGGGGATCTCCATTGTCGTCGGGTGGTACTGTATCATCTCAAGATTTGCGAACCTTACGCCCTGTCCGAACAGCACCGATGCGGCAGTTCCGCTGTTTGTGACTGTGCCGGTCGTCATTGAGGGGAAAAGTCCGGCGGGTCCGCCGAACGCGGCTATCACAGGTCCGGCAAGATCGTACATTTTACCGGTGTATGAATCCCTTATCCGCACCCCGGAAACGCTGCCGTCAATTATCAGCAGCCGCACCAGTGTGTGATGCGGAAATCTTTCGACAAGTCCCGTATTCTCATATTTTCTGACCTCGTCCGTAAGCGCGGTCATTATCATTTTTCCGGTGCTGCTTTTTGCGAAGGCTGTGCGCTTTTTCTTCTGACCGCCGAAACTGCGCAGCATGAGACTTCCGTCCGCATTACGGTTGAACGGTACGCCGAGCCTGCAAAGCTTTTCTACCACGGCAGGCGCATTTCCGGTCAGAGCCGCTACGGCGTTCGGGTCGGCAAGCATTACACCGCCCTTCATAGTTTCTTCAAAATGGAGGTTTATATCATCGCCCTCGCCCATGGTATCGAGAGCGGCATTTATCCCACCCTCGGCCAGTACCGACTGAGCACGCTCAGAAGGCTGCGCAGATATAAGTCTGCAATTCATTCCCTTTTCCGCGAGCGTCATCGCTGCGGACAGTCCTGCCAATCCGGCTCCGATAATATTTATCATATCTGCACCTCACATTATCCAGCGGATAAAATATACCACGAACGCAGCTCCCGCAAGCAGAAGAAGCACTGAGAGTACGATCGCAGCATCACCCGCATAATTCTTCGCCTTGTCCGCGCCAAGCGCTATCATCAGCGGACGTATATTTGTAATAATGTGAAGTATCAATGTCAATACAAGAAGTATGGACGATATCAGCTGAGGCACATCAAAGAGATTCAGCCTGAACACACCGTCCCGTGTCTGTCCGGCAAACACTATGATATGCGAAACTATGAAAACCATAAGCGCAAACCCGCTTATCCTGCGGATCCAGAAGAGCCTGTTCTCTCTGAAGTAACTTACTCCCGAACGTTTCATCGCTTTCACGGTATCTATCGTGAGCTTTGTTCCGATGACTATATGTATCAGGATCCCGACAAGCATTATTGTTGCCGCTATTTTCATTATGACGCTTCCGCCGTTCACGATCCCGGAAAGCTGGAGGCTCCCGAAAACTGCGTGGAACAGGAACAGCGCTGTTATCGCCATTCCGAGTATTGCATTGAATTTTCTCATACAGTAATATCCTCAATATGTATCACGTCAACGTTTTTTCCGCCGTAAACAGAACCGATGCCGTACATCTGCGCCGCTTCTTCCGAAACGATCATCACGTCGAAGCGTCCGTGCTCTGCCTTTGATAATGCAAATACCGCATCTTCTGAACTGACCTTCATCTGGTTTTCCGGCAGACGTGACATAAAGCTTTGCGCCATTTCAAGCGCGCCCATATCACCGCTCAGCGTAACACATACGATATCGTCAAAGATAACTGCGGATTCACCGCCCGAGAAAAACTCGCGCCACGCGGAAAGATCGCCCTCACTTTTGTGTCTGTCACGGTTTATCATCACAGTAAATTTTCCTGAGGGAGCGTCGATAACAGCTGATGCGGACGATACAGCGTCAGTCTGCGGCGAAAGTTTTCCGAACCCTCCTGACAGCATAAACGGCAGACCGATCAGCAGAAACAGTGACGTTATGCATACTGCTGTATGCTTCAATGCATTTATCATTTAGCTCCTTCCGCCTGTGAAAGAGCAGCTGCCACTGCCTCGGTGAACTGACCGTAGTTGATGGTTGCGCCGCTTATGGCATCAACTCCGTCGATACTTCCGGCAAGAACAAGGTTTTCTGCATACCTGTCACAAGCGGCGACCGCCTTCTGTGCTTTGTTGTAGAAATCCTTATTTGCTATGCTGCCCGATTTTTTCCCGTACTCCTCACCTTTCTGCGTCCCGTCAAGCTCATAGGTCCTGAAAGTGCAGTCAGATATAACGCCGTCCTTTACAGTTACCGTAACGATGCCGTAGCCGTTTCCGTCCTCGGAGCCGTCCTCATTGACATATTCCGAGCTTCTGGCTTCATAGGTACCGTCTTTATATGTTACTGCCGAACCGCAGCCTGCAAGTGCCGCCAAGCACAGCACCGCAGCTGCCGAAATGATAATTTTCTTCATCATTATCTACCTCATTATAACCTATTAATCAGTTCTTGTCAAATCTTATTTCTCCGGTAAAGTTTTCATTCACTGTTTCTTTATGGAGCTTTCCGTTTCGCAGCCATACTGTTCTCTGCGCGACCTCGGCAACTTCGGGATCGTGAGTCACGACAATGAGTGTAGTTCCCTCATTGTGCAGCTTATGGAAAAGATCGACAACTATTTTTTCGTTTGCATCGTCGAGATTTCCGGTAGGTTCGTCTGCAAGTATTATCTCAGGATAGTTTATCAGGGCACGTGCAACGCAGACTCTCTGCTGCTCACCGCCGGAGAGCTGGCTGGGGAGGTGCTTTGCCCTGTCCGCAAGACCAACTCTGTCGAGTGCCTCCAGCGCTTCTTTTTCATCGGGAACGCTATGATAATACTGTGCGAGCATGACATTTTCAATTGCTGTCAGATAATTTACCAGGTGGAACTGCTGGAAGATAAGTCCTATCTTATCCCTGCGTATCGCAGTAAGGTTCTTCGGGCTTTCCTTTGAGATATCCACGCCGTCGAGCAGGACTTCTCCCTTTGAGGGTTTATCCATACAGCCGATAATATTCATCATCGTACTTTTTCCGGAACCGGAAGGTCCCATGATAGAGAGCCATTCGCCCTTTTCTACCTTCATATTTACATCATCGAGGGCGTGAAGATCTCCATATATCTTATATATACCTTTCAATTCAAGCAAACTCATATTCTTTTCTCCAATCATTTATTTTTGAATTACATTCAGGCAATACCGCACAAAGCACAGCTGAAGTCTTTGCTTTTTTTGCGGCAATTGACACAGCGCTCCTCTCACTCGCCTTTAAGCACGAGAGCAGGTTCAATCTGTGTGGCGCTTCTGACAGGCAGCAGGCAGGAGATGCCGGTAACAGCGACAGAAACGAGTATCGTGATCGGTACGAGCAGCGGCATGAACGAGATCGAGCTGCTGAACACATTAATGCTTATCTGCTGTGCGAACACAAATCCGAGCACCGAACCTATGATGCCTCCGACCGCGCCGAGCAGCATTCCTTCACCCATGAATTCTTTGATTATCCCGGAATTCGATGCTCCTATCGCCTTTCGCAGTCCTATTTCACGCCTGCGCTCAGCAACAACGGCTGTCATGGTCGTTGCAACACATATCATAGTAAGTGCAAGAACTATGACCGTTACGAGAAGCACGAGTGCCTGGAGCTTTGTAAGGACTGTTGACTCTGATTCGGTAACTCTCTTTACAAGTCTTGCGCTCACTGCGGGAACACTGCTGCTGATCTTCTCAGCGTATTCTTTAAGCTTATCGGATTTTGCCGAAATGCTGAGCTCAGCAAGATCGGTCTTTCCGGAAATTCCCGTAAGCTCTTCAAGATCAGACATTCTCAGATACACATAATCCTCTTCGGGACCTCCAGTTTCAAGAATGCCCTCCACTTTCATATCAGCGGTGTTGTCAAGCACAGTCTCATCGCTTCCGCGATCTTTGAATTCCGGCGTGTAGCTTACCGTTACTTCGTCCCCCACGCCAAGTCTGAACTTTTCAGCAAGCGATGCTCCTAGAAGAAGCTGACCACTCCCGGTCGGATATCCGCCCTCAACCGACCAGTACGGGCTTGTGAGCTTTACCTGCTCCATGTCGGTACCGGCTGCCATTACGGGCAGCTCATGGATCCTGACCGACTCATAGCGGTAAGGAGTAACACCGACTATGTCCTTGCTGTCTATGTACGACGCACCGTTCGTGATATCCTCAGATGTGAAGCTTCCGTCGGCAGGTGTGAATATCATGTTTGCGCCGTAGTTTCTGAACTGCGCTCCCATTTGTCTCGGCACATCTATATAAATAGTTACAAGACCCGACAATATTGCGGCTCCTATTGCCACAGACAGCAGCGCAACTATCATTCTCGACCGTCTTCTCAGCAGAGAAGCGGTTATCATGCGAAAATACATCTGTCTTTTTTTCATCTGTTCCGCCTCCCATTATTTGCCGTGCAGGACTTCAGCCGGACGCAGCTTCAGAAGAAGCCTTATCGCCGGTATGCAGCCAAGCAGTGTTACAATAAGCACAAGCACTACAACTATCGGTATTACTACCGGTCTCATGGAGATCGCCGAACCGAATACCGTGTGTCCGATTATCTGTGCAAATCCCCAGCCCGCAAAAAATCCGACCGTTCCGCCGATTATCGCGGTAATTATGATCTCGGTGAGAACAAGTCCCGATACAGCGGCGTTCTGCGCACCGATAGCCTTCATAAGACCTATTTCGGCGCTTCGTTCCATAACACTGGCGGTAACAAGATTACAGATACCGAGTGCAGCTCCGATCAGACTGAGTATCGTTATAAGAGTCATAAGAAGCTCTGTCTTTTCAAGTATAGCTCCCTCAGAATCGGCTACCTGTCTTACGGGAGATGCGACCGAATCGGTTATGACTTCCTGTATCTGATAGCATATCGAGCTTGCATACGCAGTGCAGTACCATGTCTCGTACTGCGCTATGGTAAGGGATTTCGGATCCTTCGCCGCTTTTATTGCAAGTTCGTTTTCGGGAGTCGTGATCGCGCTTACTTCTATGCTGTCGATCTTACCTTCGAGATCACCTATCGCCTGAGCCGTATCCACAGGCATGAATATCTTGTCGTCCTCGTCTCCGCCGGCATCAAATATTCCGACGACTTCAAGATCGGCGTCCTGCTCCTTTCCTGAAATGTGCAGCCTGTCACCGGACTTTATTCCGAGCTTCTGTGCGAGAGCTGCACCGACCATTGCAACGTGTCCGCTGTCCGATGACTGCTCATCGAGCCATTTTCCGTCAACTATCGACCACCAGTTTCTCATGCTCGTTACTCCGGCATCGAGCTGTTCACCGGTGGGGAGTTCCATGTGATGATTGAACCATGTTCCTACCGCCGTGACCTCGGTGCCGTCGTCAAGCTTCGCCGTTGTATTTACGAACGGCGCGTAATCAACGATATTGAACGCCCAGAAGATCGTCTTTATCTTTCCCAGCTCGTCCTCGCGGAGATATGCGCCGGCAGAGCTTTCGCCCTCCACTTCGTACAGTGAGCTCAGCACCGAGCTTTCCTTCGGCATTACGGTGATGTTTGCGCCGTATGTTTTAAGTTCCTGATTCACCTTGTCGCCGACATCGAGCATTACGCTGAGCATCGCCGTGGCAAGGGAGGCTCCGAGTGCTATGGTGAACGCTATCATCAGCATCTTTTTCCACTGCCGGAACAATGTTCCGGATATCATTCTGAAAAACATACCGCGTCACATCCTTCCCTTGAATTCGCTCTCATGCTCGAGCAGTCCGGAGATCGGGACATATATGGTTCCGTTCTCTATCTTATAATCTATAACTATCGGGTTGCAGCCGCCCTTGAAGCCGATGGTGTTGATGTTCATAACAACATCACAAAGCTTGCAAACGACCTGCCCGTCTTTTTCATAATAACCGGTCTCTCCGCATATATCGCAGGCATCGAGTCCTATACCGTAAGATGATGAATTGGGCTTTTTTATGACTATGAATCTTATCTCCTTGCCGCTCTCGGTGTTATACCCGAAACGATGCAGATGTCCGTCATCTACCATATCAAACGACACGCAGACATTTCCGTCTATCTCGGGTGCGTGTTCTACAGGCGAAAGTTCGACCGGCTTGTTCACATAAGCTTTGACCGCCGTCATGCACAGCACGGAGATCACGAGACAAGAAATGACTGTTGCCGACCAGCGGCGTATAACTATCCACTTCTTCCTGATCTTGCGCTTCTGCGCGGGATTGTCATACGGTTCATTTGCTTTCAGGCTGCGGACGAGCAGTACGGCAGGAATGATAAGTGCAACTAACATTACCGCATATATAAATACATCTGAATGATTTGATGAGAATTTTACTATATTGAAAAGGAATGTGTTCGACTTTATAAATCTCTTTGTGATAAGAACATTTATTATTACCGTTATCTGTCTTAACGCATTTACTGTAAGAGCAAGAGTCATTATTATGAATACGGCTCTTTTTGAAAGACGCATCGAACCCCTGTTCACCGCGATGCAGGTAACGAGAACAAGCAGGAATCCTATGACCGCGCCTATGACCTTGAACAGCACATTCGTAGATATGACTGAGTTTTCATTCAGCCAGATCGTATAAGGATATGCGAAAAAATCCGGCAGCGCGTAGATCATCGTTGCAGTCATCACAGCTGTAAGCGCAGCGAGGGAGACTGTCCCTCCGATACGCGGAAATCTGTGTCTGAGCGCCGCAAAAATGAAGAATATCAGCAGCATACCGATCGATACGCTGAATATGTAGAGATTCCAGAGTGCAGTATCTATCAGCTTCGTTGCGTTTTTCATATACGCCATTACGCCTGCGCTGACCGTACCGGCACACAGTCCGATGACCGAAGCGAGCCTTGCGCTGAAAGCGGAATACGAGAGCTTTATATAAGCGAGTATCAGACCGATACATATTGCCGCCGTGATAAGAAGCTCAGTTGATGAGATCACGTATTTAAGCAAAACTATACCTCCCGGATCCTTGCATCGGTATGCAGGATCTTTTATTTTCTAAAACGCGCAAATGCGCTATGCCGTATCTGCAAAGCAAACACCGCACAGCGCAAGCGCTAATGAAGAAAAGAATTACCACTCCTGAGGAATGTATTCCCAACCCTCGTAAGTAACTTCGAGATTTCCGTTTCCGAAGTAATCATCGAATGATCCGCCGGGGCCTGTCTCCGCATCTGTATGCAGCAGATAGCCGTTCTCCTCAGGGCTGTGGATCGTGAACTTTACTGTGTATGTGTCAGCATTCGGGAGCTTGATGTTAGCGCCGTAATGCGGACCGTCAGATGCGCTCATCTCCATGAAAGTACCCGAAGCGGCTGTGCTTCCGTCAGAAGCTATCACATCATAATCTACTGTCAGGTAAGGAACCCAGTCACCTACGCCGAAACCTACGGTGTTTTCAAGAGCCGAGATATCAGCCTCAAGATGAATGTTGAAATCCTCGGTGTTGCCGTTTCCGTTGGACATCGGTACAGGCTGGAAATATACAGCCGATACATTGAGGAATCCTACTTCTTCATCCTCGAAGATAGGATATTCCTGGAATCCTGCGGCAGCCTCGTCGGCAGCGGCAGCATCTGTCTTTACATTTGCGTCAACGCTCTCGGCAGTCGTTGTTGTGTTCTCAGATGCAGCTGAATTTGTTGCCGCAGCTGTTGTTGTAGTGGTAGTGGTACCGCTGTTTGTGCTGTTATTGCTGTTTCCGCAGCCTGCAAAAGCCATTGCTGTTGCAAGAACTGCCGCTGCAAGAGCAGCTTTTCTTGTTGTCTTCATAATTTGTTCCTCCAATTTAGATTTTCGGCAATACCGCACAAAGCACGTCGAATGCCTTTGCTCGTGACCTGCTTGCATCTTTTCCGTCATCTTGCACAGAAATTCCTTGACTTGCGCCAGCAACGACAGGAAGTCGTTCAGAAGGTTT
>CAMOKN010000122.1 GCA_946617595.1 uncultured Clostridia bacterium | reverse complement strand
TGCGGACAACTTTCTCAATTTCCGCTTCATCATCGGTTTTAAGATAATGCTTCAAAAAGCGGTTATAGAACCCGGCAGCCGTCTGAACAGAGAAACCCATAAAATCCTCGATGATCTTCGGGTCAAGTTCCGCATATCCGACATAGAAGAGATACATACTGCTAAGGTCAACGATAGGATCCCCGATCGCCATTCTGTCAACATCTATGAACAGCGGTTCGTTGTTTGAAAGGAACACATTTCCCGTATGGAAATCGCCGTGAACAAGGCATTCCGATTCCGGACGCGCCGCTATGATCTCAAACAGCTTTTTCTCGGTATCTTCGTCAAGTTTTGCTCTTGTTATCCAGCTGTCGATATACGATGAAGCCTTCGGGAACAGCTCTCCGCTGTCCGGGCGGGTGCTGTGTATCTGCAATGCCAGCTCTGCCATTATACCCGCATAGTAGTCTGTGTGTTCCGGGCTCTTTGCGATAAGCTCGGAGATCGTCTTTGCGTCTATCAGCTCAAACATCGAGCCGTAGCCCTTTCCGACAGACACAATGCCGAACGATATCGCAGTCGGCAGTCCCAGCACGAAAACGCTTCTTGCAAGTGAAATCTCGCGCTCAACGTCCTTGTAGGTGTTCTTCTCATTGTACACCTTGACGATAAGCTCCTCGTCGTAGCGGTAAACCTCAGCCTTAGCACCTTTGCCGATACGTTCGCAGCCGGAAACATCTATCTCGCGGTACTCCTTGTACTTGGTCTTGGACGTATCAAAAGTACCCGGCCAGATGTAGTTTATCCTGTCGATGTACTCCTTGTAGGCGCCCGTCTTGTTAAGCTCCATTTCGATATCTTCCGCTATCGTCTTGTAATACCATTTATGTATCTCCGGGTCCTTCTGGTGGAGCTGTTCCCATAGCTTATCGCCCATTTCTCCGTAAGAGCTTGCAAGCGAGCGTATATTTGACAGCTTGTCGGCAAGCCAGAGCATCTTTACGCCGATATCGGTGCTGGTTTTCAGCTTTTCAAGACTTTCTTCCTTGCGTCTCTTCCATGTTGCGGATCTGTCTTCTCCCGCATATTCTTCTTCTGTCTCGGAATCGACAAGTTCAGCAACTCTGCTGCCGAAGCGCTTTTCTATCTCCTTCAGCGTTCCGTCTGTGTCCTCGACGATATCATGCAGCACACCGGCAGAAATGATCTCAATATCATCTGTCATTCCGGAAAGGATCTGTGCAACTTCAAGAGGGTGGAGTATGTAGGGGGAACCGTGTATCTTCCTTACCTTTCCCTGATGCATAATTGTTGAATAGATTATCGCTTCTTCAAGTAAATTCATAGTTTCACCTCAGACGGCAATATGCCGCAATAATTGTTTACAGCCTGCCCGGCTTCCCGGACAGGCTGACAGATCAATCGTGATCTTTTCTGATGTGCTCAATAAGAATGATAGTTAAGCCGGAAGGGGATATCATTTTTGTTGCCTTGGAAGAGCCGGTGTCTGTAACTTTGTCTCCCTGTGAATTCTTGAAGCCTTTTGATGTAAGTAACTCATAAGCTTCATCGAAATCACGGACATTCATTCTTATCGCGTTAATGTCATGAGGGATATCAGCCTTTGTAATGTCAACGCGGAAGCCGTTTGCGTCCTTCATTGAGACTGTGCCGTCAGCCTCATCGTTGATCGCGGTCTTCCTGTGCTTTATCTCAAAGCCCAGTGCCTCGAAGACCTTGATCGTTTCATCAGGATTTGGGGTGATGATAAGCGGGTTAAAAGAAGTTATCTTCATAATGGTTACCTTTCCGCAATTTTTTAAAGCATACGACAGTCTGTGAAACAGACTGTCGTGCAATAACTGCCTTTTAGGCAGTTATTGATGATACATTAATCATAACACATTGCACAACAAAAGTCAATATACAGTAAAACTTTTTTGCATTTTGCGGGATTTTTAAGAATAATTGATCCCGAAGCGGCGATAATGCATCAGACAACGACAGCCGGACAGAAAATACCCTGCCGAGTAAAATATTTATACTCAGCAGGGTATGCCGGTTTACTCTGTCAAAACATTACCTGTTATGCTGTGAGATCATTCCCAGTCAGATTTCGGCTTTATGTATAAATCAAACACAAAACGCCCGTGACTTTCTGTATCAGAATTCAGAAGCCACGGGCGTTAAAGCCGATATTTGATTTTGGGCGCTGCAAAAGGGAAGAGCTGCATCTCAAAAATGCGCTGACCGCATTAACAGCTGTCGGAATGGACCCGGCTGAGACAGATCGGAATAAGTCTCATTCTATGTGTTCATTAACAAAAATTATGTTTGTCGGAGAGGACGTGACCATAACACTCTCTTGATTGAAAAAAGCACAGAGGTCTTTTGCGATCTCTATAACGGTCTTTTCCGGAATATCAACCAGCATAAGCGACAAAGTGTTTTCCTCGATATATCTTCCGTCCTTGTGAAAATACCCTCCACTTATCGAGTGAAAAGAAAAAGGTACATGATAGCTGCCGCAAACATTTTTTAAAATAGAAAGGTATTTTTCAATACTGTATTTCTGAAAGCCTGTCTTACGATCGGCAAGCCCGACGAATATTGTATATTGAATTAGCTGACGATCCATATTATTTCCTCAAATTCAGATAGATAGCATCATTATATCACATTCGGTTTCAAAAATCAATAGTAAGATTATAAAAGTTTCTGCTTCCGGCGCGGCAAGCGCTTTTATTGGTCATCACTTGCGCCAAAGTATTTAATACAAAGCATTGTTAAGTCATCGAACTGCGGAGCTTCACCGACAAATTCATCTACCGAAGCCTTTACATTTGCAAGCAGTTCCTCCGGCGAAGCGTCCGGGTCCTTATTAAGGGCATCGATCATTCTCTTGCCGCCGTAAAGTTCGTTGCGCGCATCGGTAGCCTCCGCCACACCGTCCGTATATACGAACAGGCTGTCTCCGGGGTGAAGCTCGAAGTCATGCTCTCTGAAGCGCATTCCCTCCATTGTCGCAACTGCGGGTGAATGACGGTACTCGATAAGCTCAAACATTCCGTCCTTGCGGCGCAGCGCAGGATGCTCATGTCCGGCATTTGCCGCCTTGCCCTTACCGGTGGATATTTCAAGTATAGCCAGCCATACCGTTACGAAAAGTTCAGCCTTGTTGCCCTCGCAGAGCTGCTCGTTTACGCTCATCAGTACTTTTGCGGGAGAGTATTCTCCGAGCTGCGCATGATTCTTTATGAGCGTTTTTGCAATTACCATAAACAGCGCGGCGGGAACTCCCTTTCCGGAAACATCAGCCATTACCAATGCAAGGTGGTCGTCATCGACAAGGAAGAAGTCGTAGAAGTCACCGCCGACCTCCTTTGCCGGAGTCATAGTAGCGTAGATATCAAACTCTTTGCGCCTGGGGAATGCGGGGAATATAGAAGGAAGCATATCCGCCTGTATCTGCGTGGCAACATTGAGCTCTACCTGTGTGGAAGCAAGCTTTTTGCTCTTATCGTTGAAAATGACGCAGTACATAATTATCAGCGACATCAGAATGATGCCGTACTGACCTGCGTTGCCGAACATTGCTCCTGTTATGAGATATTCTATGATCGGGAAGAATATAAAGGTGAGAGCAGCCGCCTTCTGCGAGCGCGGACTTTTGCTTCTGATTATCAGTATGACCGCAGTGACAGATACCACCATAAGATATATATCTTCCACCAATGATAAGTCTGTTGACTGATACATTCCGTCGGCGTCTATATAGAAAGTTACCGGAGCGAAGATATTTAAAAGCAGGGTAATGGCTTCAAGCGCCATCAGGACCGGTATCACCCTGTCGGCAATTTTCTTGATCATGCCGCTGAAATTGAGGGTCTCGCTTACATACTCATAGAAGCATAAGATCATAACAAGATCTATCAGTTTGCTTATCAAGCAGAATATGAAACAAGCCGTGCGGTATTCCGGTGCCTGCAATGTATAGCTTATTGCGGTATTTGCAGCGAAGCTGGCGCTTGAACAGACGATAAGGGTCCGGAAGATCTTTGTTCCGTCACCTTTCTGTTTCATGCTTCCGTAAAAAAGCGCCGCACATATCAGTGAACCCAGCTGATTCACGCCGATATTGAACAGGTATTCCCCCAGTCTGCTGTC
>CAMOKN010000121.1 GCA_946617595.1 uncultured Clostridia bacterium | reverse complement strand
GGTGTTCCACAAGCCCTCGGTCGTGTATCTGTACAATGCGGAGCAGGGCGCACCGATACATCGGAATAACGCAGAATAATATAACCCCGTCAACGCCAAATACACAGTGAAGATCTATGCAGACAGAGAAAACTGGGACGATATAAAAACATTTCTGGAGACAACTAAAACGAAAGCTCCCCCGGCATAAAAATGCTGAGGGAGCTGTTTCTATTCTGCGAATCCCATAAGCTCCGGGTCATAGAACATTTTGAACGCTTCATTGTTCTTTAACAGTTCCTGATCCGCTGTGTTCGCGTGGATAACTATCTTGTATTCGTCCGGTTCGCTTCCGACAACGAGGTCTATCTTCTTTATCTGCGGACAAAGCTCCTGAAGCATACGAACATGAACTGTCTTCCATACCGCCTCTGACAGAGCCTTGTCATATACCCAGACTTCAACGGTATCGGCGACTATTCCCGTGGATTGTATGATCTCATCGGTTATCTGTCCATAATTCCGCAGATCAGGGCTGTCACCTACGCCGATATCAAGAATGTCGAGCAGATCCTTATAAGGCGTTACAGCCTCTCCGAGACCAAACACCGCTTTGCGGGGCGCGTCGGGAGCGATCATTCCGTTATCCTTGAGGAATTTTTCATATTCCTCAATATCCATATCATCTGCAAGGCGGAAAACGCGGTCTGCCACTCTTATCATACTTCCGTTCAGCCTGCCGGTATCATCGATTATTTCTACGGGTATCCATGTTTCACGGAGCTGCCCGGGTGTCGTGAACTTTATGAGATCATCGTCAAGCAGACCGTTTTCGGACAGAAGCGACTTCACTCTTTCAAGCGCGTTGTATCTCTCCTCCTCCCCTATGACAAAGAGGTTGTCCGACGCACAGATCAGCAGATATTCCACCCGCTCACCGTTGTCACTGTCAAGCACCGCAAACACTTCAAACGAGTCGTCGTAATTTGCCCAAAGCAACTCCATTACCCTTCTTGCGGCAGTGTATTCTGTGTTCTCACGGAAGACTGACAACCCGCCCGTATCGGTATCCACGGTGATAAGGAAATCGCTGTCCTCCGTATATCCGATACGGTATGATATGATACCGTCACCGGACGGGTAAGCCTCGTTATCGGAGAGTATCATGTATCGCTTGGTTATGGGCTCAAAATCTCCTCCGAGATCGGGTTTAAGGTCATCACCGTCGGCATAGTTTTTCAGAATGGCAATAAGCTCGGCGGGAACTTCATTCGGGAATTTATCATGGTCGCTTGCGAAGAGATCCTTACATTCGGCGTTTCCTATCCATTCCCAGCCTGTGCCGTCCGCATACATATCATAGGGGCTTTGGAATGCGGAAAAATATCCAGCCGCTATTCCTGCAAGGTCGTTCTTGTAATAGTATTTCACATCAAATGTCTGCCTCGACGGATATATCTCAAATTCAAGATACATCTTTGCTGTTTCGGGATAGCGCTCTGATTTGTCCGCAAATCCGTCAAATAACAACATTAAGCGGTATTTTCCCGGTTCAAGCGTTATGCCGTATATGCGTTCATGCTCGTTCTGACCGTAGTACGGCAATGTGTTTCCGAGAATATCGTCATATTGGGTTATTACGTTTTCCCACTTTCCGTCAATGTTTTTTTCGACTGAGTAAGCGTCGGAATATTTAATATCTCCCTCATAACGGTCACTGCCGCTCCGGCTGACGCGATAGCTTATCCCGTATTTGTCGGCTTTAATGATATCTGCCGTTATTCCCCATTCGGAAGCATCGGTATAGTCTTCTATTATATCGCTTATAGTATCATTGATATTATCCGCAGTGCTTTCTGCGGCAGCGATACTCACAGAGCTTTCAGAAGTATTGGTCGTGCTTGTAACAACTCCCGGTCTCTCGGGCTCTCTCACCGCTATCTTATCCCAGTTCTGCACCAGAAGAACAGCTGCACCGACTATAAGCGCAACAACTGCCGCCATACCGAGCGCCCGCATTATCATATATCTGCGGACATCTTTTTTGCTGATCTCAACAGTCTCTGCGGAAGTATCGAGGACGATATGACGGGTATCATTTGTTTCATTCCGTCCGGTATAACGCGGCATTGCCATTTCCACATATTTGTGGTCAAGCCCGCCGAGAATGTTCATAAACCTTTCTTCTCGTCTCATATATCTATGCCCTCCTTTTCCAAGTATTTACGGAGTTTTTCTCGTATCCGTTTAAGGGTCATTCTTACCCTGTCCTCGTTTGTCTTTAAATCATCAGCGATCTCGCCGTATGTGCTTCCATAATAATATCGCCGTATAAACATTATCTGCTTTCCACGAGACAGCGTTGACAAGAACCGCTCTACCGCCTTAAGGACAGTCTTATCATCTATCTTGCTTTCGACGCTCTCCTTCGCCGGAAGACACTCCGCTATCTCATCGAAGTCCACGGAGCTGTAACCTCTGCCGTTCTTAATCCGGTTGGCTGCCGCGTACATATTCAGGGCGATATGGCGTGCGACCGCCACGACAAAAGCACCGAGCTTTGCCGGTCTTTTCGGCGGAATGACCTCCCACATTTTCAGATATGTATCATTTGTACATTCCTCGGTGTCCTCATGGCTGCCGAGAATGTTGTATGCAACGCTCCTGCACGCTCCTCCGTACTTTTTGTCAGTCTCGGTAATTGCGTCCTCGGAGCGGTCAAAATACAGCTTTATTATCTTTTCGTCGTTCATTTTGCCCTCCCATATAATGTCTTCTATGCACCCTTATGGTAAGTAAAGCATACCGTACTGTCGGAGCGCTTGTGGAAGTCGTACCTTTTTCTGCGGCGCAGTATAACAAGAATGATATTCCATACGATCATGAATATCGCCGGAAAACCGAAATTTAACCATGCAAACACGATACCAAGACCCGAAAGACCCGGCATAAAACTGCTCGGTCTGTAGGTAACGTGCATATAAACGACCGGTATGACATACAGTACGGGAAGTATTGCGAGAGCTATCGGCAATGCTCTCGGTCGGTCTTTGCGTATTTCTATCGCAGTACCGATAAACCCGCAAACACACCATATTACCGCTGTAGCGGGGTATGAGTGCTGCGGGAACATCAGAAATGTTCCCGCACCGAATGTAAGCTCATAGCTATTAGAAGTAAATAGTGTACCCAATGTAATGAGCAGTTCAATGGCAGCGGATATTATCAATGCAATAAACCACGGTTTTAACTTTTTGTTCATGTTTTCCCTTCATTGTTTTGCGTTTTGTCCGTTGATACTGTCATCATATATCACCCGGCTGCTGTCATATACCTTATTTCCGAAAATATAGACAACTTTTCCGACTGTAAATCCGATTGGTTTGTCTTCCTCCGCATAAAAACGGTGCATATCATCTACACGGTATATCTTTGTTATCGGCTCATATACGGCAGTTCCTCCGTCCCTGAGATCATTGCGGAACGGAAAAAGCGCGCAATAAGCACGATTACTATGGTTAAAATGATAATTCGCTTTTTGGTTATACTCTTCATAAATGCCACCTTATATGGTGATCCCTCACACTTTTCTTATAGACTCCGCAATTATCATTCCAGTTTCATAATCAAATCCCGAGAACATCAGTTCAAAAATATAATCGCCGTTGTCCCAGACAAAGCAATGGGTTTCATTCTGTATCAAAAAATAAATGCCCTCATGACCGTTTATTGTGACATTGGTTACTATGCTGCCTTCGGTGTTCATTGCCGTTGTAAGACCATGCTTTACTTTATATGAAAATTCTATTTCGATGCCTTCGTCTGTCCATTCTTCCCAGTAATGAAATTCATTGTCTGCGATCACCTCTTTGCTGAGACCGCTCAGATCATATCCTATCTCATATCGGTCAACGATCTTTTCCGGAGCGCCTTCGACCTCAACATGTGCTATCGAGTGATCCCAATACTGCTTTGCTGTTATGTCCCCGAAGCGGTGTGTAATATAAACGCCTGCACCTGTAAGAAGCAGAATTGACAGCACTATCAGCACCGCCACCTGTATTTTCCTGCGAAAATGCAGTTTCCGGAATGTGCCGGCTACACTCTCGTTATGCGACTGTGATTTCTCATACGCTTTTATGAGAAGCTTCTTTTCATGCTCATATTTCCGTGAAAACCTGTGCTCCGGCATATCCGGAACTATGTTCTCCTCTGCGTCAGCCTGCATTGCAAGCGCATTATAGAAACTATCATATTTCATCGTCTTCACCGTCCTTTAAGATGCCGTACAAAGCCTTTCTTGCCCTGAAAAGCCTCGACCTTACCGCGACCTCGCTTATGCCGAACATCTTTGCTATGCTTCCCGTGGATTCCTCATGATAATAGTACAGGATAAGGACCTGCCGGAGCTTGTCGTTAAGCTTTGATATTGCCGAATTCAGAGTTTCGCAGTCGTACTTCCCAAACACATCACGCTCAACATCGCTGCCCTCGTCTCCGATATCGGTATCGTTCATATCGACCTGTTTCATGCGGGAGCGGCAGATGTCGACAGCGATATTGCGTGTTATGATAATAATATAACTCTTTCGTTTGTCAGGGGCAATGCTGCGCACCCTGTCAATGTTGGAAATTATGCGGATAAATGCTTCATGTACAGCATCCTCGGTGTCCTGTTCGTTATGAAGCACTGCAAACGCGGTTCGGAACATTATCTGTTCATAGTCGAAAAAGAGCTGCTCGACAAGTGTTCTTTGCTCGTCGGTCTCGACCATTGATAAGTATAACGAAAGCATCTCATACCTCTTGTCCGGTATTCGTTCTCATGCCCTCTACTTAAATAACGAATGAGAAGCGAAAATGTTACGGGATTTTTTGAAACATTTTCAAATTTGTGAAAATACAACAAATATCGTGCTGGACTATAGTGCAGTGTAAACAATATGTTTTTATTATTCACTAAAATTATAACATATTTCCATGTGCATTTCAATAGAAAAACGCACAAGTAATTAAACCTGTGCGCCGTACTATTGTATTGTGTGTATTGCGATGATGATACACTTGTTTCTATGAACGATTTCGTGTAAAAACACGCTTAATAATTGTGCAAAACATAAAATTTACAAAAAAACGCATCTGTTTTAGCTCTAACTGCCTTTTTATTTATAGGAGCGGTTTAAACGATCTTCATTTTTCTTCGATTTCGCAGTTGTTGACCCCAAACTCCAGCATCATGTTTATCAGCTCATTGCGTGAGCGATTGGTCTCAGCTGCGATCTCGTCAAGGCTGTCAACTATTTCTTCCTTGACTCGTACAGAGAACACCTTGTACCCGTCCTCGCCCTTGACATTCGACCTTTTGGTGATTTTAAGCTTGTTCGCCATAATATGACCTCCCCGTACACATCTTATATCTATTATAACTTGACATAACACATATTTATATGTTATAATATATGTTATATTATCGATACTATTATAATAGTACTATATGAAGTAAATACGGAAGGAAGCAAAAAATATGGGTGAGGGATTCGGTTATGCCATTGAACAGGCAGTATTACCTAAGTTGGATGCTTTAAATCAGAAGAATAATCTGAAAAAACTAAACCAAATCATTAAATAGTCGTATGTATAGTAAATTCACTACATGAAGGGATATTATTATGAATACTGGCAGGAAAAAATCTATAATTATTTACACTTTGTCTTTCATAGCTGCCCTATGTTTATCCGGCTGTTCATCTAACAGGGATACCTCTGTTGACACTACATCTTCTGATATACAAACAGTAGCTGCAACAGAAGCATTAACATATGAGTCCGAAGAAAACCCTGAGACAATTGATTTCGCTGAAACCTATAACGAAACAAGCAGCAATGATGCTATTCCTGATGATAAAGAAACAAGTCAGACAGAAGGATATATTAAAGATCCGGTTGTAGTATTGGCAGACGGGGAAATCCCAGACTATGTAATGCCGGTCACACATTATCTTAATGCTGTAGAATACTGCGATGCTGCAAAATTTATGCAGGTATATTACTGCGATACACTTTTAGATTATTTGTATAACCGAAAAATAGAAAAATTCTCTACATATGCTGACATATTTGACTTTTGGGTCGAGCATCTGAATGAAATAAAAGGTATTTACCTTGAAAAAGGCGGCAATGGTGAATAAAAAAGGATTTATAAATGACTGCTATTGGGTAAAATATAATAAAGCTCTACTTCCCGGTTTAAACTTTGATGTTCAGAAAGCTGTCATCAATGATGATGGATCTTTGATTGCCGTTATAATAGTAGCCAACGGTTACGATCACAATGTCTATGATATATCATTAAAAAATAACAAAGAAGATACTGTTATATCGTTTGGCAGGACGAAAGATGAAAAAGTTCTGACTATAGATCTTGTTACCGACTATTATGAAGGAACTTTAAGAGATATTCATAATGTTACAATAGGTGCCAAATCGACACAGTCCTTTACTGTACATATTCCTGCTGAATATTTACCCAAGGATCTAACAAACGGCGATCTGCAAAATTGCGGATATGATTGTCATCTTAATTATAATCAGTAAAATCATTATTCAAAAGGTTACTACTATGCAACATTTTATTATGACTATTCCCATGCAGGCACCTGCAAACCTACATAAGATAAAATATAACTCAATGGGCGGCAAGGAGCTCGAAAGCGAATATAAGACCTGTTATCCGGTGTTCACTGCGCTGGATAATGTCGTTGCAGTCGGCGAAAAGGTGAAACTGACACTTATCGTTGTTGACCACGATAACGCCCGCAGCAGCCTTACGTCGTTCCTCGATGAATTAAAGGATTTTGCAGGAACGCGCTCATTTACATACGAGATACAGAAGCTTGAAACTCCTTTCGACGAGAGCACTGACACGCATCTTGAGCTCTTTGGAAAAATCATCGACAGCATAGCTCCCGGAGACGAGATAACAGCGGATATGACCTACGGCTCAAAGCCGATGCCGATGATAATTTCTATGGCGCTGAGCTACGCAAAGAATAATATTTCCGGCACCGACATACAGCGCATTATCTACGGCAGGTACGATTTTGTGCATAACAAAGCGTACGTGCATGATGTTACCGCACTGTTCTATATGAATTCGGTCGTGGAGAAGCTCGGTCACACCAGAGCCGAGGATCCCGGAAGCATCATCAGGACAATGCTGGAGCTATAAGATATGAATGACAACAGACTTCAATACATTGACAGCATAGCGTCGGAATATATCTCAGACAGGGACTGCTCCGAGAAGGCTCTTGCGCTTCGCAATAAGCTGTGGGTCGAGCTGTTTGACGAATACGGGCGTTCGTTCACCCCCGATGATATCAACAATTCATTTTTGTCCTGCATCAAAAACTGGGACGGCAGCGGCAGCTTTACCAAATATTTCAGCTTCACGATAAATCGCCGCAAGAAGGACATTCATCGAAAAACAAAAAGCGATACCGTTTCGATCTACACCGATAACGACAGCGACGAGGAGCGTTCGCTGCTCGACACCGAACGCTATGCCACATACGACGAATACAATGTCGGTTGCAGCGCATCGGATTATCTTTCGATACTTACAGATGCGATAAACACCGTGAATATGGTCTATCGCGGGCGCAAAACAATAAACTACGCGCAGCTTTATTTTACCGAGACTGCCGCAGCTCTTCGTGAGGACGGAGAGATACTTTGTGAGGATATCTCAGATATCGCAGACGAAATAATGAATGTCCTAAACGTGGATTTCCTCGACTTCTTCAAGACCCACGACTGTCTTACACTCGACGATATCTACCGATATTCGTGCAGGCTTCTAAGTGAATTTTCAGACAAATGTGACGATCCGAGTTTACCCTGCATATTCGACGAACCCGCGAGATTATACGCCGAGGTCTTCATAAAATACATAGAAAAAAACGACGGTAAGACTGTCACCGTCGGTAATCTGTCACAACAGAGAAAGAAGTATAATGAGCTAAGGAGTGAGCTTGCAAAGCAGTTGAAATAAATAACAGAATATTGCCGTGCATATATCATTATAGTCCGATGTGATTTAACCACATCGGACTTTTTGGTGTCATCTCTCCTGAACATATATTGATGCGCAAACTATAAAGCTGACAAACCCGCAATTAGGCTGTGTACGAGCCCTAAAAATGGGGATTGAAAATAACACAGAGAGATGCTATAATAGAGTCACAGAAAAAGATTCGCGTTTCTAACCATTAAGAAGACTTAAGAACAAAAGAAGGAGGTACAACAAAATGAAAATTACAGAGAAAAACAAACGCTCACGGCAGCGGGAATACTTTACGGATCTTGGTGCTTCCGGCATCATATTCACGGAAGCCTGTGGCGTGGTGACAGTCAATGCATTATTCAGTCAGATCTTCAAGCTCACAAGAGATGATATTGAGTACCTTGAGGAGATCGTCGGGAGGCTCCCTCTGATAACGCTTGAGAAACCCGGTGACAACGAGAAAACAGTGATCATGTCGTACAGCTATGCAGCGCAGTGAAAGGAGAGATGATGATGACAACCAACGAAATGACGATTGAACGCACCGATGATATAGTGAGGATAAAAAGGCCTTACGATGTTCCTTGGAATTACAGAACGGTGGACCCATTCAGTTGGGAGACTGTAAAAGATATCCTCGAAACTGTTTGCAGGACTAATCCGGACGGTATTGTTGATCTTAGTGTCGAACCCACGGGAGAATACGATGCTGTTATAAGCTTCGGACTTTATTCCTTCAATATTTCCGATATCGGCTTGATAATCGGAATGACACAGGGTATAACAGTTACACCCATGGACTCCATGTTCTACGTCGATATCACGATCGAGGATTTTTACTGTGAAAAGGTTGCAAAGTACAAGTAAGAAAGGAGAGTAGAGCCATGATGAATGTTATGAGCATAGTCAATAATTTCAGACTTAAGGAACACGAGGATACGAGTATAAAAGTGATAGTTTCTCAAGTCGATACGGATATCGGCTGCAAGGAGATCTTATCACGCTTGTTTCTGAACGGAAAGCTTACCGGATTTATATTCGTGATAAAAGGCTGCAGCGAAGCACTCGCCAAGCATGAGCTGATGCAGCCGTTTCTTCATTTTTTAAAGGACATGGATAAGGAAACCCCTATATTCTGCCTCTGTGGAGATGCGTTCCCGTGCAGGATCGTAAAGTCTGATATGTACAAGCCAATTGAATATACAATGCTGCAAATGATGCGGAGCTGCTGTCCCGATATTGATGAGTGTGATATTGTACATTGCGGTTGTCTGGACGGCTTCAGTGTTGAAAGGAAATTAAATATCCAGGACGAAATAAATAAGTTCTGGAAGCATTCGCTGATAACGCCGTGAGCAGTAAAATGTAAGGAGGTATGGATATGAATAAAAGCATTATAGAACAGTTTTACTATAACGAGCTGGTACCCTGCGAAATGCCGGCACCAAACTCTGAAAAATATCGTAAAACAACTGAATTTTTCGCCCAGACAGAGGAGGAATTTCTTAAGCGGTTCCCGGAAACAAAGAATATGCTTGCGGAGTACAAAGATGTATTGCACAGCATCTCCGCAATGGAGAGCGTGAATGATTTTATACGGGGATTCAGAATGGGTGCGAAATTTATGATAGATGTTTTTACATCGGAAAAAGAAGAAAAAAACTAAACTCGGCGGCGTGTATGCCGTATGTAGAACAAAGGACAAAGGAGGTATCACGATGAAAGTATATAAAACTGTTGCAGTCCTCGCTGCAATACTGCTCTTTTCCGGCTGTGGTGCTGTAAATGATGTTCAGGAAAATACGTCTGAGAACACGGAGACTATCGAAGTTCTCAAGACTGACTCTCCGGAATACATAACCACGGCTGCATATCAGTTCGATGAGCCGATAGCTCTTGATGAAAAAGAAGGAAAGCTGCTTCTCGAACAGACTGCGCTTTCCTGGGCAGAGAGAAAGGTCAGTGAGTGGCTTACAGCCTCGGATATGGGGTGTGATCATAAGATAATATCCGTTGATACCGACGGCAATATCACAGCCGAAATAAGCAAAGACGGCAAAACTGAGCTGCTGTACTTTGCAGCCAATGAAGATGAAGAGATATTTCTGACAGTCAGAGAGGAGATGTGAATATGAGTATAAGAAACGGATTATTTAAGGCAATAGCAGTGTTTACAGTAGTGACGGCGGCAATGCAGATACCGGGGCTTCCGGTTTCTGCGGAGACTTCGGTATGCTCCGAAGTCTCGACTACAAACACAGGTTCCAACGATTATGAAGTATATTCACACAGAATAACCTCATACCTTGTGAAGAACGGCAGCGGATATGTGCGGGTGCAGGCTGCAAACAACGGCAGCATCAATGTTGAGTATTACAGCTCCGACCTCACGCTCACAGGTGTGAAGCATATTCCCGCAGAATTGCCTATCTTCGGCGGGTTCTACGCTGCATCGGACGGAAGTTACTTCGTCTTTTCAGGACAGCAGAACTTGACCCATTCCGACAAAGTTGAGGTTATTCGCGTTACGAAATACAATAGCAACTGGGAGCGTGTAACAAGCGATTCTCTTTACGGCGCGAACACACATATACCTTTTGAGACAAGCACCCGCATTGACGAGTGCAACGGATATATAATGATGCGCTCGGCACACTCTATGTACCCATATACTGACGGGCTTATTCATCAATCCTGCTTTACTGTGCAGGTCAATATCTCTACCGGAAAGATAACTGATGATTACACAATATTATCGTGGCTGGGAGCAGGCTATGTCAGTCATTCCTTCAATCAGTTCGTAAAGGCTGATAACGGTCATTTCATCACTCTCGACCACGGTGACGCAAGTCCGCGTTCCCTCGTTCTCGGGCGCTATACAACACCTGCTTTGACAGGTAAATTCATCGACGGTCCCACTATTTTTGACCATACAGATGCATACACTATACCCGAAAATACAAGCGGACATTACAACTTTACAGGCGTTTCTGCCGGCGGATTTGAGATATCCGACAGCGCATATATTATTGCAGCCAACAGCGTCGATATGAGCAATTACAACACTGCGGGTACACGAAATGCAATTGTTGTAAGCGTTCCCAAGACTGCATCTGGATTTGGAAAGCCTGTTACATATCAGCTAAGCGACTATCCGGAGGGAGACGTGGGAGCTTCCACACCTCAGCTCGTAAAGGCTGGAACAGGGTTCATTATGCTCTGGCAGAGGTACGAAACTGTTTACTACACGAAGATTAACGGCTCCGGAAAACCGGTAGGTAAGATCTACAGCCTTGAAGGAGCACTCTCCGACTGCCAGCCGATAGTAGATAATGGAAAGATAATATGGTTTTCCTCTGAGGGCGGTAAAACAGTATTCTATACGATCTCTACAAGCGATCTCTCTGATGCGAAATCCCATTCTGTTATCTCCGGTCACGATTATGAGTTCATTGAAAGTAATAACGGCAAGGCAAAGCTCATTTGCGCGAAATGCGGAGATACCGAATGGATAGATGTTCCCACCAAAATGATAGTATTCGGCAATGAGGACGAAAAAGGATATTTCTACAATGTTATCAACAATGAAATGCAGATCGGTGACAGAAACAAGCTCCTGATCTGCACATATCCGGAGAATGTCGGCAATGGCGATTACACTGTTGAAATATCGGATAATGCTGTGCTTAAGTTCGACCGTTCGTCCGAGACACTTTGCGCGACAGGCTGCGGCACCTCTGATATTACTTTCAGGCTGAAATACTCACCCGATGTATTCTACAGCTTCACAGTTTCGGTACCACACGAACACAGCTTTTCCGAAGAATGGACGATTGACAAAGAACCCACCTGCACCGAAAAGGGATTAAGGTCACATCATTGTACAGTAAAGGGCTGTAACGAGACTTCCGGCGCTGGATCAATTCCCGCTCTCGGTCACTATTATGTCGATGAAGTCGTGAAGCCTACATATACCGAGCAGGGCTATACTCTCCACACCTGCGAGCGCTGCGGAGACAGCTACAAGGATAGTTTCACGGACAAGCTCGAAAGACCTGTGGAGACAACAACCGCCGATACTACCGTAGCACCCGATATTACGACTGCGCCTGTAACTACCACAACTACTGATACAACTACAGTTCCGGTCACTACAACAACCACCGTAACCACGACAGCGCCCATAACCGCTACAACCGCCAAAACTACGACTACGGCTGCAACAACCACAACTACTGCTGCAACAACGACAGCTCCAGTGACGACTACCACTGCTGCAACGACCACGGCACCTGTTACTACTACCACCGCCGTGACAACCACGGCTCATGTCCACAGGTATAGTAAAGAAGTAGTTGCACCCACATACACATCGGAGGGTTATACGCTCTTCACCTGTGACTGCGGGTACAGCTACACGACAGGCAAAAGACCGGCGCTTAAGCTTGCAAAGGTTTCCGGAATTAAGTGCGAAAGTACTGTAGATTCGATAACAGTCAAGTGGACTCCGGTAAATGACGCGGACGGCTATAGAATTGCACTGATATCTCCAGATAACACACGACAGGAATTTACAACGACTGTGGCTTCATTTACATTCAGCGGACTTCCGGCGCAGACGAAATACACAGTAGAAATAACAGCGTTTATAGGTAACATCACCGGTAAAACATCTCAGTACAGAGTAAATACATTAAACTATGTCTCAAAGCCCATGTACAGAGACTTTACAGCAAAGGAAATCACCGAACATTCGATCTCTCTTACTTGGAAACCGGTTGATCACGCCGAGTATTATGTTATCGACAGGTACTATCCTGATAAGAAGGATAAGATCGCAGTCGTTTACGTCAATGAAAAGCTTGAATTTACAGACCGCGATCTTTACAGCGGTACTTCATACGGCTACTTCATCACAGCATACCACGGCAGCTCTATTGTTAGCGAAGCGCGTAAAGAGTTCAGAACCAAAGCTGAGGACCTCAGCATATCCGGTTTCAAACAAACAGGCTGCACAGAAACTTCTATTGACCTCAAGTGGGAAATAAATCCAAACAGCGGCGGATATGTGGTAACAGTTTCAAATGCCGGAGTAAAACAGTATGTAGAGATCACAAGTGTAGATACAAACACCTGTACAATAACCGGTCTTTCCGCAGATAAGAGATATATGGTTGAAATAGCTTGTCTCGGTGATGCAGGAAAGCGAACAAGAGCTGTTGTTACTGGGAAAACTGCTGCCGGACATGTGAGCGGTCTCCGTGTTACAAAGATAACTGCGACATACATCGGAATTTATTTCAACAAACAGAATAACGCGGACTCCTACGAGGTCGATATTCTTATAAACGGCGTGTGGAAGTCCTACGACTGGAGGCGGATAAACTGCCTCGCCGGACTTGAAAGCAAGACCACATACGACCTGAGAATTCGCAGTATCTCCGGAGATTTCAAGAGCGAATACGAGTATCTGACTTTTACGACGTTATAAAACTAAACCGGTTCCTTTAAAAAGCGTATAATATTCAGGTCCCCGAACTGCCGCAGGGACGCGCCAGCATAGGGAACTTTCAAAGAAGGAGGACATATATATGAAGAAATTATTTACAAGATTATTATCTATAGGGATCTCGGCAGCCATGATGACAACAGTGCTGGCAGTCAATTCGGCTGCGGAAAGCAATAGTTCATTGGTTTACGAAACTGATTATAAAGCCGATAAGGATAAGATATTTACAAATTTTAACGTAGAGAGCGGCAGAGCCATGTACCTTAAGGGCGGTGTCGATTTTGACCTTAAGTATTTTGCGGATGTTGACGGCAATACCAAAGTGACGGCATCAAACCGCTTCCTTAAGATAAACAAAAACGGCGATTCAATTGTTATGACCGGTTTGTTTAACATCAAAACCGAAAATGGTAAGGAAATACCTTACACAACTAAGTCTGACCTGACTATCGAAAATGGCACGGATTCAATTCTGGCTCATATAAACACAAGCTACGTCACCCATCCTTCTTCCTATTTAAAGCTTAGGATCTCGTCATCGGACATTTATGCGGGTGAATTATTCACTATCACAGGTGAAAATGATTATGAGAATGATTATCTGATATGGACGGCAACAAACGATAATATAAAATATATGTCAGGTGATGTGCTCGCACCAAATGAGCCTGTCCAGTTCAAAGCTGTAAGACCCGGAAAAACAACTATATACTGTATGACAGCATCCGGCATAGTAAAAAGTATCGACCTTAATATAGGAAGTGCTGCTAACGCTTCGACGGATAAGCTTGAGGCTGCACATGAACCTGTTGTTAAAACGCAATATAATGACGGGAATACAAGTGTATGGTTCAAGGCACCGACGGGAACTACTCTTCGCTGTACATATGATGGCACAACACCAACAGCGAAGACGGCAGTTTACAACGGCACAAAGTTCCAATTCTCTACGGAAAAGACTTTCAAAGTCAGGGTCGAAAGAGAAGGCTATAAGCCCGCTGTATATACTTATACTAAAAGCGTCATCGGGAACAGCTTTGAGACGCTTGAAAAGATACATTCAAGAGTTTCATATCTTACAGACTACACAAAGCATCCTGCGTATATTGCTTTGACTGCAAGGGAGAAAAAGCTTGCCGATGATATCATCAGCGGCGAACGGAGCAAACTTATTGATCAGCTCTATATTAAAGCAATTGAGGACTGCGAAAATCTAAGCGATGAGGAATATTATGAGAAAATTACGTTGCCTTTGAAAAGGCATTACGGTTTTCTAACTGACGAGGAACGGAATAACGCTTTCACTGCCACAAGACTAATAGAGACTTCGAAAAACGCCGCTAAAAGCATTGACGAACTTTTTGAACCATATCTTAAAAATATAGGGCTGAAAAACAGCGAGCTAAAAAGTGCTAAAGCTTTGGCAAAAAGCATTGTTGAAAAAGCTCTTAAGAAAACTACTCCCTATGAGCAAATAAAGTCTCTCCACGACAGCCTTTGTGAAATCACGCAGTATGATTATGACCTATATGAAGTAATAATAGGAGAAATGGCAAGAAAAGAGTATAATAAGAAACATCCCGGCACAAATCATATTCTTGTAAACGGATTGGGTGTGTGTGCTGATTATACAGATGTATTTAATCTTCTGTGTAACGCTGCGGGCTTTGAAGCAGTATACGCCGGCGGATCCGCTGACGGTGAACCTCATGCTTGGAGCGCTATAAAGCTCGAAGGCACATGGTATTATGTCGATACTACGTGGGACGACAATGAAGATCATTGCGGTTATACTTATTTTCTTAAGGGTTATGATACATTTATCAGGGGCAGCAGACGCGCAGGAAATAATTACATTGACAGCATTGTGTCGAGAACGGACTATTAGAAGTGATGTTTGAATCTATTCATTTCCAAGTTGGGGAATAAATGGATATGCACAAAACTGCATAACAGTACAGTCTTTGTTCTCTATTACGCGGGGACCTTTGATGCGTTCTCCCGGAAAGTCTTTCCGAGAGCCCACGAAAGAAGAACTTAAGATATTTGAGCATAATTAAGCCATAAGCACAGATGCCTATACATCGTTCCGGTTCCCTATAAAAACGAGACTTTTTATTGACAATAACACCTCATTGTGGTATTATTATAGTAACGATATATTCCGCACAAGGCGCATTACAGCCGGGAGGAGGAAGAACTATGGGATTGTATGTAGCCCCGGGTTCAAGCGGGTTTGCCGAGATAGTTAATTCGGACTATGTGGATATGACAGGTATGATAGCACTTGTCAATCAGACAGTAGGAACTACAAATAAACTGACCTGTGTGAGCAGACCAAGACGTTTTGGTAAGTCTTATGCCGCAAAGATGCTCTGCGCTTATTACGACAGCTCATGTGATTCTCATGCTCTTTTCGATGACAAGGAAATAGCGAAAACACCCGATTACGAAAAGCATCTCAACCAATACAATGTTATATACCTTGATATTACCGGATTTATATCCTCCGCACAGATAAAAGGTACTTCACTTAAGGAAGTACCTAATATGATCGTCAAAGCTGTATGTGATGAACTTAACGAGACATATCTGCGTATTTCTCCATTCAATGATATTGATGAAGCATTGACGGCAAGTGTAGAAGCAACTGGCGGGAAACGGTTCGTTTTCATCATAGACGAATGGGATGCGATGATACGCGAAGCCAAAAATGATCCGGAGTCACAGAAGAGATATTTCAACCTTCTTCGGGGATTGTTCAAAAACGCAAACCTTACCCCTAAGGTGGTTGCGGCTGCATATATGACAGGGATCCTGCCTATAAAAAAAGACGGCTCACAGTCCGCTATTTCTGATTTTAAGGAGTATTCTGTTCTTTATCCCGGTAAATTCGCTAAATATACCGGTTTTGTCGAGTCCGATGTAATAAATCTGTGCCGGAACAATGATATGAGTTTTGAAGAAGTCAAGGCATGGTATGACGGGTACGACTTTTCGGGTTCGGGAGCTGTTTACAACCCTTATTCCGTGATGAGGGCAATGGAGGAAAGATCGTGCCGTTCATACTGGAAGGAGACATCGGCAGCCGAGTCGCTCAAGACTTATATCAATATGGATCTTGAAGGTATGCAGGAAGTCATATCGCGTCTGATAACAGGTGAGGAGATCGAGGTAGATGTAAGTGACTTCCGGAACGACTTCGAGACATTTGGCAGTAAGGATGACGTTATCACTCTGCTGATACATCTTGGGTATCTGACCTTCAACAATAAAACTCATACGGCGCGTATCCCTAACGAGGAGGTTCGCAGCGAATTTCGCGGGATACTTAAGGGTAAGGGTGTAAACCATAAGTGGCAGGAGCTTATAAAAAGATCTCAGAAGCTGCTGAATGATACTCTCGCGGGAAATGCCGATAATGTAGCCGCAGCGATTGATGAAATATGCAAAGAAAACTATGCTCCCCAGTTCTACAACAATGAGCAAAGTCTGAGATCAATCATTAAGTTCGCCTATATTGCTGCATACGATAGCTATGTCAAAATAGAGGAATTGGCATCAGGAAAGGGTCTGGCGGATATCGTGATGCTGCCTAAGCGCGGCTCGGAGCTTCCGGCTCTTGTAATCGAGCTTAAGTGGAACAAGAGCGCAGAGGGTGCTTTGTCTCAGATAAAGGACAAAAGCTATCCTGTGATTTTGAAGGACTTCGGGGGCGAAATACTGCTGGTTGGCGTTAATTACGATGCCAAAAGCGGAAAACATTCCTGTGTTATAGAAAAGATATAGGCAATCTCTATTATGCTTATCATCTCTTAAGCAGTATCCGACATATTTCGCCTAAAATAATTTTATGCGACTTTTATTAGAATTTTCTATTGACGTTTTCTTATAAAAGTCGTATAATTTGATTATGAGGTGATAACAGCGATACCGATCCACACAGCGGTGGTTATCTTGATGATAACGAGCGGCTGATACTCGATTATTGCAAGACTCCTCGCAGCCGTGATGAACTGGAGGAGCTTTTCAAGGGGAAGATGACTATAGCATATGTTATGAGCAAATATGTTCACAAGCTCATAGAAAACGGGCAACTTAAGCTTACAATACCGGACAAGCCGAAGAGCAAGCTGCAAAAGTATATTACTGCAAAACCCATTCGTTAGATATAAAAAACGCTTTCCGATGAAAGCGTTCAAAGCTTGACAAGATTGTTTTGTTGAAGTATAATAATTATAGTTACTTGGTAAGGATACCCTTTTGGGGTGCGGTATCAATTATTAATGGTTGCTCACGCTGTGGACAAGCCCCTCTGTGAGGCAAATTTAAGCCTAAAATCTTGGGGTTATCGTGGTGTGAATTTGGGGTGATTTTGGGGTGAAAAGGGTCCGATTTGGGGTGAAATTGGGGTGAAATTCCTCATTTCGACCAAAACGTAGCCAAAACCGGACAGCTCTTAAACCCGCATTATAAGCGGCTTTGAGGAATTCAAAGTTTTTAGAGGCGGCTTATGAAACGTAGCTTTCGACAGCTCATAACCCGAAGGTCGTAGGTTCAAGTCCTATCTCCGCAACCAATCTACAAGCGGCTTTGCGGGCTTTTCGCTTAGCCGCTTTAATTTTTTACGCAACACGATACGCAACATTCGCAACACTTACAGAGACCGAGCTTTTGGACGATTGGCTTAATCAAGCGTTCAAAGGCTCTTTTTCTTTTTCTACCGTCGGTTTACCGAACAAGGGTATTGCCTGCGTGAGAGCGTCAAGCTCGGACAGCTTTGCGGCATTGTCAACGTGAGTATATACGTTCGCCGTTGTCGCATAGTTCGCGTGTCCTGCATACCGCTGTACCATTGCCATAGGAAACTGCATAGCAAGCTCTGAAATGCAGCTATGCCTCAGATCGTGAAAGCGTATGTGACGCATACCAAACTTTTTGAGCAGTTCGCTGAACTTATCCGTAACGTGGTCAAGTTTTAATCTGTTACCCACGCTGTTTACGCAGACGAAATCGGTATCGGCATCGGTCAGATGATACTTCTTGACGTTGTTCATCTGCCTTTCGTGCCATTCCCTTAAATATCTGCAATGCTCCTCGTTCAGCTCGAAAGTCCTTGCGCTTTCCTCTGTTTTCAGCTCGTCAGAGTAAATATCGCACCACTTACCGTTGATCTTACATCTTGTCACCTTGCCGCAGACGGTCATTGTGCGTCCGTCGAGATCAATTGCGCTCCATCGCATACCGATCGCCTCGCTCCTACGCAGTCCGAAGTAGATACCGAAATATACAGGCAACTCCATATCCGTTCCCCGAATACTTTTGAACAACGACACAAGCTCCGTTTCACCGTACCAGGTGTGACGGGGCTTTTTCTGTTTCGGTTTGTCCGCAAGCTCCACGGGATTTTGCTTGAGATACCCGTTCTTGCAAGCGTCTTTCATAACCTCATTCATAAAGCGAATGTCATTGAGCAATGTTTTCCCACTTAACCCGCCAGGATTGTCAAGGCTCTTGTAAAGCGGCAGCCAGTATTCTTCTATGTTCTTTGGCTTTACATCTTTTGTTTTCAGCTTTCGCTTTTTGAAATACGGTTCGATACGCTTTTTGAAGTTGAAACAGTACCCGTCGTATGTTGAGGGTTGCCACAGAGGTTTCTTCCTTTCAAGGAACTGCGCCATATAGTCGCAGAACAGGCTGTTATCAAGCTCGGTATCAGCCATTCCCTCATAGCGTTCAAGTATTTCGCGTTTCTTTTCTTCGGCAAGGCGCTTGTTTCCTGCCTTGACCTTGATACCAGTAGAAATTGAGTGATTTGTTACCTTACCGTTTCTCTCCTTAATTCTGAAACAGGCATAGTAAATTCCGTTTTTCTCTTGTAAACTACCATTTAACATTTCACATTCTCCTTCCGAGAATGCTACTAATTAAGTGCATATATAATATAGCACATTTTTCGACATTTTGCAAATTGGCAACACAGGTATTTCCGCTTAAATCGTCACAATAAATTACTTAAATCAACATTATTGTTTAAGTAAATTATCGCGTTGACTTTCGGTATCCTATGTTTCTTACCCACTCTGATAGACTTTATCGTCCCGTTGTTTACAAGTTCATACGCAGAATTTCTACCTATTCCGAGCATTTTACAAAGATCGGTTATCCCCACTATCGGAGGATATTCGGTAAAAGTGTTCTCGTAAGTATAACATACATTCATACAAATCCCACCTTTACAATCATAATCAGTAACACTAAATCACACTCTGTCCACTGTTATCTCAATTTCAAACTGTTGGCATATATCCAATATCTCCAAGCAAGCCGTAGGAATAACGCAACCTACGCATAGGTATCTCAACCTCTACCCATTGTTATGGTGTAGCCGTCACCGGAAGTATCATTATAGCTGAAAACTGTCGTAATATGTTGCCGCTCGTTCCTTTTCTACTTGACCGTGCGTTTCGGTCTTTCGGCTGATTACCGTACCGCTTTTGCGGTTGTTGTCAGACTCTCGCCCTCTTATACAGTCATAACATTGACTTAATTCTTACTTATATGACGGGTCTGTAAGTTCTGATAGATATAGTCTTGAAGTCCATCGAGTGTCATATTGGCTATAACAGGAGAAAGAGAACAGCCTATTCCTATCCCTGTTTCGGTGGGAAACAGTGTGCCGGATCTTATTTTTAAATAGTTTAAGTTTCCCCAAAAATTGAACGTAAAACTCGACTAAACGCCTTAAACACGCTAT
>CAMOKN010000120.1 GCA_946617595.1 uncultured Clostridia bacterium | reverse complement strand
ATCTCTGTGCTTTCTTTGTGTGAAGAATCTTTTCAAGTTCCGTTTTAACGGGATTCGCCTTTGCTCCTTTCGGCGTTCCGAAAGGAGCGGGGACGGGGGCAGCGCCCCAGCGGGTGCAGGGCAGAGCCCGCCGGGGACGGGGGCGGCGCCCCAGCGGGTGCAGGGTGGAACCCTGCCGGGGACGGGGGCGGCGCCCCAGCGGGTGCAGGGCAGAGTCCTGCCGGGGACGGGGGCAGCGCCCCAGCGGGTGCAGGGTGGAACCCTGCCGGGGGCAGCGCCCCGGTGGAAAAGAAGTTTTTGATATTTCAGGAAGAAATTTCAAAAAAATACTTTATTTTGTGTCAGAACTGTGATATAATATACTATGTATTATCATTTTTGCGAAAGGATAAATGTATGACGGAACTCACTGTTGAAGTTGATGACCTCGAAAAACTGCATCTGCTTTTCGGCGACCTCGACTCAAATATGAATATAATACAGAAAGAATACGGAGTCTCGGTATTCAGCCGTGACGGTGTGGTAAAGATAGTCGGGCAGGAAGATAAAGCGATGAGTGCCCGTAAAGCCGTCGAGGGACTGCTTGAACTCATAGAACGGCGTGAACAGATAAACGATATGAGCGTCCGGTATGTCATCGGACTCGTTAATGAAGGCGCGGAAGAAAAAGTCTCCGAAATAGGCGGAGATACCGTTTGTGTCACATTCACCGGAAAACCCGTCCGCGCAAAAACTGTCGGACAGAAAAAATATATCGACAGTATCAGAAAAAATACCGTTGTTTTCGGTGTGGGACCAGCCGGAACAGGTAAGACATACCTCGCTGTCGCTATGGCGGTAAAAGCATTCAAGGCGCATGAGATCAACAGGATAATACTGACACGTCCGGCTGTCGAAGCAGGAGAAAAGCTCGGATTTCTTCCCGGCGATCTACAGAATAAGGTTGACCCTTACCTCAGACCTCTTTATGACGCACTTTTCGATATGATGGGAGCCGAAAGCTATCAGCGAAACCTCGAAAAAAACATTATCGAAGTCGCACCGCTTGCATATATGAGAGGACGCACCCTCGATGACAGCTTCATAATCCTCGATGAGGCACAGAATACCACACCTGAGCAGATGAAGATGTTCCTCACCCGTCTCGGATTCAACAGCAAAATGGTAATAACAGGCGATGTCACACAGATAGACCTGCCAGACAGCAAGCGTTCGGGACTCGTCGAAGCTACGAAGATACTTAAAAATATTGATGATATTGCAATTTCAAGATTCACCGAAAAAGACGTAGTACGCCATAAGCTTGTACAGGATATAGTCAGCGCCTACGAAAAATACAACGAAAGAAGATCATAACGGAGGACAAAAAATGATTACAGTAAGAATATACGGAAGCAATCACCAGAAAATTATTCCCGTAACAAGAGAGATCAGAGATCTCGTAAAACACGCCTGCACCGAAACTCTCTATGAAGAAGGCTATAAGGGCGATTTTGAAGTATCCGTGATGTTCGTGGACAATGAAGGGATACGGCAGATAAATAAAGAATACCGCGATATCGACAGAGAGACGGACGTTCTTTCTTTCCCGATGACAGATGAGGGTGAGAAATTTACGGTAGATCCCGAAACTGAATGCTATAACCTCGGAGATATTGTGATCTCGCTTGAAAAGGCGGCTGCTCAGGCTGAGGAATACGGACACAGCCTTAAACGTGAAGTAGCCTTCCTGACTGTACATTCAATGCTGCATCTGCTCGGCTATGACCATGAGCGCAGTGAGGAAGAAGAAAAGGAAATGTTCGGAAAACAGGACATAGTTCTTGATACAATGGGGCTCAGCCGCTGATGAGTAAAATGCCCAAACTGATACGGAGCTTCTATTGCGCCGGACGCGGTATCGCCTTTTGTCTGAGACACGAGAGACACCTGCGCTTTCATATTGTCGCCGCTGCTTATGTGATGTACTTTTCGTCGTTCTATAATTTTACGAAAACGGATCATGCAGTGCTGATACTTACGTGTGCAGCGGTGATCTCAATGGAGATAATAAACACGTCTGTAGAAGTTGTGATCGACAAAGTATCTCCGAAGTACAACATATTCGCGCTTATCGGAAAGGACATCGCTGCGGGAGCTGTGCTGTTCACAGCGATCGGAGCGATAGCGGTGGGAATTTTTATGATGTGGGATATCGAAACTTTTGTGAGGATAGCGCAGTATTTCACTTCCGATTTTATAAAGCCGCTGATACTTGTCGCAACGATAGTTCTTTCAACATGGTTCGTCCTGAGCGCAAAACCAAGAAAAACAGGAAATAAAAGAAGTAAGGAAAACAAAAATAATGACTAAATCGGTATTTGTAGCGGTAACGGGAAGACCCAATGCCGGAAAATCATCTCTCACGAATCTGCTTGTCGGTGAAAAGATAGCAATAGTAAGCCCCAAGCCGCAGACTACAAGAACACGTATAAACGGCGTGCTCACAAGAGGTGAGACACAGTTCGTGTTTATAGATACTCCCGGAATGCACAAGCCTCGCACAAAACTTTCTGAGCATATGGTAAAAGCTATCGACAACAGCATAGCTGACGTCGAAGTCTCGCTGCTCGTTGTAGATGCAACAAAGCGCCCGGCTGCGTATGAAGAACGTCTGATACAGGATTTCAGAGCAAAGAAAAGCACTGTGATGCTGCTTATAAACAAAGTCGATCTGATAAAGGACAAGAGTGAGCTTCTCGGTATAATCGACGAGTATTCAAAGATGTATGATTTTGCCGAGATATTTCCGATAAGCGTAAAGACCGGCGACAATACTGAACTGATAATCCCCGCGGTGGAGAAATACGCAGTCGAATCTCCCCATTTCTTCGACGACGATCTTCCGACAGATCAGCCTGAAAAGGTGTGGCTCGCTGAGATAATCCGTGAAAAGCTGCTCATAAACCTGCATGACGAGATACCCCACGGTATCGCAGTACAGATAGAATCCCTCGAATACTCAAAGACGAACAAGGGCGCGGATATCGTCGATATCGGCATCGTGATAATCTGTGAGCGCCAGTCGCATAAGGGAATGGTCATCGGAAAAGGCGGCGCGATGCTGAAAAAGATAGGCTCGCTTGCCCGTGAAGAGATGGAAGAATATTTCGGCGAAAAGGTCAATATGAAGCTGTGGGTGAAGGTAAGGGAAGACTGGAGAAACAACGAGAACGCGATCATGGATCTCGGTCTGAAATTCGAGTGATCTGAACCTCTGAAGATCCATTGACGCACTGTCCGCTGCGCAGGAAGGAGCATATTGATGCTTGTTACCGTAGAAGGCATAGTTATAGGCAGACGTCCGATAGGCGAGACGAGCTGCTTTATTGATGTGCTTACCGACGAATACGGCGTTATCGAGGCGACCGCTCACGGGGTAAAGAAGCTTACCAGCAAGAACGCCGGTTCGACATCGCTGTTCTCTTATGCTAAGTTCTGCTTCAATAAGTCCGGCGTGCGCTATACTTTAAACAGCGCCGAACCGAAATACAGCTTTCACGGCATTTCGTCGGATATCGAAGCGCTTTCTCTTGCAGCGTATTTTGCGGAAGTGATAAAGGATACATCAGCGTCCGAGCAGGAAGCAAAAGGCTTTCTGCGGTTCATGGCGGTGACATTGTACGAACTCGATAAAAAGAGGATACCGCTTGAACTGATAAAGGCGGTTTTCGAGCTGCATCTCTCGGTGCTGCTCGGATTTTCTCCCGATCTCAGGGCTTGCAGGAACTGCGCCCGTTATGAACACGAGCGTATGTTCTTTGATTTTGAGGACGAGTGCATTATCTGCGGCGACTGCATAGGAGAATACCGCAGACCCGGCGCGGAGATAACTGAGATCACGCCGCAGCTGCTGTATTCGATGCGGTTTATCGTGTTCTCACCGGTTGACAGGATATATAAGCTTGAAATAAAGAGCGATGATATAAGGCAGCTCTCCGCGCTTACTGAGAAATATCTGCTCAGACAGCTCGACCGCAGTTTCAGGACGCTTGATTATTACAATTCTGTGAAATTATGATCCCACGCGCTGCAATAATGAGCAGCTTATCTGAAAGGCATAATAATGAATCTTAAATACAGAAAACTTGAACTTGATAAAATAATTGATATGCTCCGTGCCGAGGCATGGAGCGATATGGCAAAGGAAAAGCTTGAAAAGCTCGAACCGTCGTTTGATATTGACACCGTGCGGAAAGAGCTGAAAAAGACCGATGACGCATTCGTGCTTTCGAGCAGGTTCGGAACACCGCGCTTCTACAACATCAAAGATGTCACGTCAAGTGCAAAACGGGCTGCACAGGGCGCATCTCTTTCATTGCGTGAGCTTCTGGATATCGGGCTTGTGCTGCGTGAGACGGACGGGCTCGTTTCGTGGTACGACCAGTGTTCGGGAACTGAAAATTCGCTGAATGAATACTTTGCGATGCTCACTCCGGATAAAACTCTGGAGAATACTATATCAAACGCGATAATATCCGAAAACGAGATTTCCGACGGTGCAAGCGCCGAGCTTTCACGCATACGCAAAGCGATCGTAAGACAGGGAATGAGGATAAAAGAACAGCTTGATTCTCTCATAAAAAGCAAGACCACCCAGAAGTATCTCCAGGAAGCGCTTGTGACACAGCGTGACGGCAGATATGTTGTTCCGGTAAAGTCCGAATATAAGAGCCAGGTCAGCGGACTTGTGCATGATACTTCCTCAACAGGCTCGACACTGTTTATCGAGCCTATGAGCGTTGTAGATGCAAACAACGAGATACGCATACTTAAAAGTGAGGAGCTTGCCGAGATCGAGCGGATAATAAAGGATATGTCCGAGCAGGTCGGAATGTTCTCGGCTCAGCTGATACAGAACATCGGCTGTCTTGTAAAGCTTGAAGAATATTTTGCAAAATCCTGTCTTGCATCAAAAATGGCTGCGGTAACTCCGAAGATCACCGAAGAACCCGTTCTGCGGCTCAACAGGGCGCGTCACCCTCTCATAAGCAGGGACAGCGTAGTTCCCACTACCATTGTACTGGGTGAGACTTATTCGAGTCTTATCATCACGGGTCCGAACACCGGCGGAAAGACCGTATCTTTAAAGACAGCCGGACTGCTTACGCTTATGACGATGTGCGGAATGATGATACCTGCCGGAGATGACAGTGTTGTTGGCATCTTCTCGAAGATACTTGTGGATATCGGCGACGAACAGAGCATCGAACAGAGCCTTTCGACATTCTCGTCCCACATGACTAACATAGTCCGCATAATAAAGGCTGCAAACGAGCGTTCGCTTGTGCTTCTGGACGAGCTTGGCTCGGGAACAGACCCGATAGAGGGAGCGGCACTTGCGGTGTCGATACTCGAATACCTGCACCGTAAAAACAGCCGTGTAATGGCAACAACTCACTATCAGGAAGTCAAACTTTATGCTGTCGAACAGGACGGTGTGGAGAATGCGAGCTGTGAGTTTGATGTGAACACTCTCAGACCGACTTATAAGCTGATAATAGGCGTTCCGGGAAAATCCAACGCCTTTGCGATAGCGAGAAGACTCGGTGTGAGCGATGAAATAATCGAAGAAGCGCAGTCTCTTGTAACTGATGAGAACAAGCGGTTTGAGAATGTTATCGAAAGTCTTGAAAGGACGCAGTTCGAGCTTGACAAGCTGCGTTCTGAAGCCGAAAAAGATGCACGCGACGCGAAGCTTCTCAGCGAGGGACTTGAAAAAGAGCGCGATGATTTTGAGAAACAAAAAGAACACGAGCTTGAAAAAGCCCGTGAACGTGCAATGAGCATAATCGAGCAGACGAGGTTCGGTGCGGACAAGCTCATGGGCGAGCTTGACGAGCTGAAAAAGGAGAAGGACAAGAAGGATTTCTCCGATAAAGTAAAGGCTTCACGAAATGCAGTAAACAACACTCTCGACAAGCTCTATGACAAGGCGAATCCCGTTACCGAAAAAAAGAAGACGAAATATGTCCTGCCGAGGGAACTCAGGGTCGGCGACAATGTCCGTCTTATGGACGTAGGGACAAAGGGTATCGTTGTTACTCTTCCTGACGCCGGCGGTAATGTGACCGTGCAGACGGGAATGATAAAATCCCGCACCAAGCTTGAAAACCTTGAACTTATCACAGATGCTCCCGTTTCGCAGAAGAAAAAGTCCGGCGGCGGTGTGAAGAAGTCGCTGCAATCAAATATGAACCGCAAGAGCAGCATGGAACTCGATATCCGCGGAATGATGACAGATGAGGGAATCATGGAAGTTGACAGATTCATAGATAACTGTCTTATCGCCGGCATCGAGACTATCACAATAATCCACGGAAAGGGAACAGGCGCTCTGCGTGCCGCAGTGCATCAGTTCCTGAAACAGCATAAGAACGTAAAGAGCTACCGCCTCGGCGAGTACGGCGAAGGCGAGTCCGGCGTTACCGTCGCAGTCCTGAAATGAGATCGGGGCTCTGCTAAAGAAGTCGCTTCGCTTGAGAACTATGAGATCAGTCAGAAGGGGCTCCTCTGTCGGTCAGCCCCTCTGCCTTCGGCACCTCCCCTGTAGGGGAGACACCCTCAACACCCCGCAAGCCCTTTAAAAAGGGCTTGAT
>CAMOKN010000119.1 GCA_946617595.1 uncultured Clostridia bacterium | reverse complement strand
GATTTCGACGGACTTATGAACCTGTATAAGCAGCTGCACAACAATCCTTTCCCGGAGAAAAATGAACACGTTATGAAATTATGGGAACGGATACTGAATGACAGCGATCATCATATAATTGTTGCTGAAACAGACGGAAAGATCGTCTCTTCCTGTGTATGCGTCATTATCCCGAATCTTACACACGGACAGCAGCCGTATGCATTTGTAGAGAATGTAGTAACTGATGAACAATACCGGAAAAAGGGTTATGCTTCGGCTTGTCTTGACTATGCCAGACAGATCGCAGAAAACAATAACTGCTATAAGATGATGCTTCTTACCGGCTCAAAAGAAGAAAGCACACTCAGATTCTATGAACGTGCCGGCTACAACAGACATGATAAAACAGCCTTTATACAGTGGCTTTGATATATTTTATTCACACATAAAGACAAAGGAGAACAACACAATATGGACAAAATGTGGGCAGGACGGTTCTCAAAGGAAACCGACAGCGGCGTAAATGCATTCAACTCATCTATCTCGTTCGACGGCAGAATGTACAGAAACGATATCGCAGGCAGTATCGCTCATGCCGAAATGCTCGGTGAAGCCGGGATAATCCCGAAAGAAGACAGCGCTGCGATCATAAAGGGACTTGAATCCATTCTTTCAGATATCGAGATCGGAAAACTTGAGCTTGATATGAACGCTGAGGATATACACATGTTCATAGAAGCCGAACTTACGAAACGGCTCGGCGATGTCGGCAAAAGACTTCATACCTCTCGTTCGAGAAACGATCAGGTCGCTGTGGATATCCGTCTCTATCTCCGCGGAGAGATAGCTGAGATAAAGGAGCTTGTCAGAAAGCTGATATCAACGCTCTGCGACATTGCCGAACAGCATTCCGAGACAATAATGCCCGGATATACTCATTTGCAGCGTGCACAGCCTATCACTTTCGGACATCATTTAATGGCTTATGCACAGATGCTTCTACGCGATATCGGAAGACTTGACGATACTCTGAAACGTATGAACGTAAATCCTCTCGGCAGCGGTGCCCTTGCAGGTACTACCTACCCTATCGACCGCTTTATGACCACAAGGCTTCTCGGATTTTCCGAGCCTATGATAAATTCACTTGACGGAGTTTCGGACAGGGATTTCTGCATAGAGCTTGCAAGCACGATCTCAACTATCATGATGCATCTGTCAAGATTTTCCGAAGAAATAATAATGTGGTGCAGCTGGGAATTCAAGTTCATCGAACTTGATGATGCCTTTGCTACCGGTTCAAGCATAATGCCGCAGAAAAAGAATCCCGATGTTGCTGAACTTGTGAGAGGAAAGGCTGCAAGAGTATTCGGCGACAATATGACTCTTCTTGCTATGATGAAGGGACTTCCGCTTGCATACAACAAGGATATGCAGGAGGATAAAGAAGCGATATTTGATGCAGTTGACAACGTAAAGCTCTGCCTTTCAACATTTACGCCCATGATCTCAACCATGACCGTAAACAAGGAAAATATGCGCAAAGCCGCGGCAAGAGGCTTCATTAATGCGACCGACTGTGCGGATTATCTCGTAAAGAAAGGTATGCCCTTCCGTGATGCATATAAGATAACGGGCGGACTTGTCGCCGAGTGCATTGCTAAGAATACAACGCTTGAAGAACTTCCTCTCGAATGTTACAAAGAAAAGACCGATCTCTTCGACGAGGGCGTTTATGAGGCGATCAGCCTTGACCACTGCGTAAAGTGCAGGCTTTCATACGGCGGACCTGCTCCGCAGAGCGTGAAAACACAGATCGGATATGTGCGTGAAAGATTATGATTACATTCGGAACAGAAATATCGTTTGAAGAATATAATGAGCTTCGCCGCACTGTCAACTGGTATGAAGTATCGCGCCGTCAGTTCGATGTCAGCATACCCAATTCACGCTTCATAACCGTGGGACGCGATGACGGAAAGCTCGTTTCCATGGCTCGTGCGGTTGGCGACGGCGGATATCACCTTCTTGTGGTCGATGTGATAGTCCACCCCGACTATCAGCGTCAGGGGATCGGGAAACAGATGATATCACAGCTCATAGATTTTGTACATAACGACTACATCGAATCCGGCGAGACTACAATGGTTTCTTTGTTGTCAGCAAAGGACAAAGAGCCGTTCTATGAAAAATTCGGCTTTTTCCGCAGACCTAACGAGGAACGCGGTTCTGGAATGAGCTTGTTCTACAGACAGGATTGACAGATCGTGTGATAAGTCGCTGCGCTTGAGATTGTGGCTCTGCCCCAAACCCCGCTGCTTTTCGGACGCGAAAAGCAGCAAAAGCGACATGCTTCGCATTATAAAAACGGAGATCAAGGATATAAGAATGACAAGAAATATAAAAATACCAATGATTGTAGGAGTTATATTGTATGGTATTGCACTGTTGATTGATTTGGGCGGCGTATTATTACAAAAAAGCGTTTGGGAGTTAATGGGTGCACCTACCGAACTTCTCTCTCTTAAAGATATTATTTTTCCATTAGCCACTATCTATCAGATTGCAGTTATGGTCATGTATGCAGTATTCTTCTTGATTATGTTCAGATATAAAGGTTCAGACCGAAGAACAGTCGGTATCGTAATGATCGTTGTATATTGTATCGTAAGCATTTCTTATCCGTTTATCAATATTGCAGATACATGGCTTACAGCTCAATTAAAAGGTGAAAATGAGCTTGTAGCACTCGGAACACTCGAATCATATATAACGATGTTCACGCATCCTTTTACAGTAGTTTCTACTGCATTTGTCCTTATATCTATAGGACGTTACAGTTTAAACAAATCTGAAAAAAATGATGCGATATATGAAGGTTGGACAACAGAGATTAAGGAAGGACAAACAAAATGACAAAAGTATTCATTGACGGACAGGAAGGCACAACAGGACTTAAAATAGTTGAGCGCCTAAAAAACAGAACAGATATCGAGCTTCTGAAGATCGATGACGAAAAGCGCAAGGATACAGAAGAGCGCAGGAAATTTATCAATGCATCGGATTTCACAATACTTTGCCTTCCTGACGCTGCCGCGATAGAAGCAGTTTCTCTTGTTGAGAACGATCATACCCGCATAATAGATGCATCTACCGCTCATCGTATCAATCCTGAATGGGCATACGGATTCCCGGAGCTCTCCCCCGAACACAGAGAGAAGATACGCACATCAAAACGTGTAGCAGTCCCCGGGTGCTACGCGAGCGGTTTTCTTTCAATGGTATATCCGCTTGTAAAGAGCGGCATACTTCCGAAGGATTATCCCGTATCAGTTCACGCGGTTTCCGGCTACAGCGGTGCCGGAAAAAGGGGTATCGCTCAGTATGAATCTCCCAACCGTTCAAAAGAATTTGATACTCCGCGTCAATACGCACTTACACAGCAGCACAAGCATCTTCCCGAAATGAGAGTGATCTCCGGACTCGATCACGAGCCGACTTTCAATCCTTATGTATGTGATTATTATGCCGGTATGACCGTTTCCCTGCCCCTTCACGCAAGACTTCTCTCAAAACAGGTGACACCTGCCGATATAAGAGAAATGTTCGCAAAGCACTATGCGGGCTGCAACTTTGTGAAAGTTTCTGAGCTGGACGGAAAAGATGTTCTTCCCGACGGCTATATAGGTGCAAATACGCTTGAAAACACAAATCAGATGCAGATAATAGTAAGCGGAAACGAAATGAGACTGCTTGTGGTATCTCGTCTCGACAACTTAGGAAAAGGCGCAAGCGGAGCAGCTGTTCAGTGCATGAATATCATGATGGGAATTGATGAAACAACAGGGCTTCTGTAATGCATATCATTCAATTTACGTATAGAAGGAGAATTTTCTTATGAATATCGGATTGGTAGAATTTGAAGGCTATAAGTTCATAGACGGCGGTGTCTGCGCATCTGCCGGATATAAGGCAAACGGTATCCACTGCGGACTTGCTCATAAGGCACTTACAGATACTGAGGAGCATTCTCAGGTCTCGAACAATGCTCTTCCCTCTGCAAAGAAAAAGAACGATCTTGCAATGATACGTTCGGACAAGAGGGCTGCCGCAGCCGCGGTCTATACCACAAACAAGGTAAAAGGCGCTCCGCTCACAGTCACAAAGGAGAATCTTGCAGACGGATATGCTCAGGGGATCATCGTAAACTCTGTTAACGCAAATACCTGCAATGCCGACGGTTACGAGAAAGCGAGAAAAATGGGCGAGCTTGCCGCAGCCGCAATGGGCATCTCCGCAGATGATATGATAATAGCATCTACCGGTGTTATCGGTCAGGTGCTTCCGATAGAACCTATCGCAAACGGTATCCCGAAGCTTTTTGAGGGACTTTCATATACCGGTAATTCAGAGGCTGTGAAAGCTATAATGACCACAGATACAGTTCCGAAAGAGGTTGCCGTAGAATTTGAGATCGGCGGAAAGACCTGCCATATCGGCGGAATGCTCAAAGGCAGCGGAATGATACACCCGAATATGGCTACAACGCTTACATTCATCACAAGTGATGTCGCTATATCTCCCGAACTCATAAAGAAGTCACTGTGCGAAAATGTACAGACCACTCTCAACTGCGTAAGCGTTGACGGCGATATGTCAACAAACGATATGTGCGTAGTCATGGCAAACGGCTGTGCAGAAAACCCGATGATAACCGAAGAAAATGAGGATTACAGAATATTTGACGGTGCGCTTTATGCCGTTATGGACAATCTCGCACGTATGATGGCTCGCGACGGCGAAGGTGCAACAAAGCTCATCGAATGCAATGTCAAGGGCGCAGACAGTTTTGAAACTGCAAAGATCGCCGCAAAGTCTGTGATAATGTCAAATCTGTTCAAAGCTGCTATATTCGGCGAGGACGCGAACTGCGGACGTATAATGTGCGCACTCGGCTATGCGAATGCTGACTTTGATGTAAACAAGATAGATATTGATATCGCTTCAAAGGGCGGATATCTGAACGTATGCAAGCAGGGCTCGCTGCTCGATTTTGACGAAACTGCCGCAAAGAAGATACTTAAAGAAGAGGATATCTCAATAATAATAGACCTCAATCAGGGTACAGAAGCCGCAATGGCTTACGGCTGTGATCTCACCTACGACTATGTAAAGATAAACGGCGATTACAGAAGCTGAGCCGGTAAGCAAAATTTCAATTGCAGAAAGCATCAACTAATATAGAACGGAGCAAAAGAAATGGAAAATGTTAATAACGAGATAAGAGCGGGCATTCTGATAGATGCCCTTCCCTACATTCAGAAATACAACGGTAAGGTCGTTGTAATAAAATACGGCGGAAACGCTATGACAAACGATGTGCTGAAGGACGCGGTGATGTCGGATATCGTTCTTCTCAGCACTATTGGAATAAAGATAGTTCTTGTTCACGGCGGAGGACCTGAAATTAATTCAATGCTGAAGCGCGTCAACAAGGAAAGCGTATTCGTTAACGGACTGCGATATACAGATGAAGAAACTGTCGAGATCGTGCAGATGGTACTCTGCGGAAAGCTCAACAAAGATCTTGTAGAAAAGCTTTATCATCATAACGGAAAAGCTATCGGTCTGAGCGGACTTGATTGCCACATGATCGAAGCAAAGCAGCTCAGTAATGACCTCGGACTTGTCGGTGAGATCACAAAAATAGATGCAAATATCATACATGATTCCCTCGATCTCGGATATATACCGGTCATTTCAACGGTCGCAAGCGGAAATAACGGTATCGTATATAACATAAACGCCGATACGGCAGCCGCAAGAATAGCTGCCGAGATGCACGCCGAGTCACTTGTCCTGCTGACTGATATCGCCGGACTACTGATGGATAAAGATGATGACAGCACGCTTATCCCGCAGGTAGGAGTGAGCGAAGTCCCGTACCTCAAAAATCAGGGTATCATTTCCGGAGGAATGATACCGAAAATAGACTGCTGCGTGGAGGCTGTCCGAAGAGGTGTAAAACAGTCTGTCATCATAGACGGACGTATCCCTCATTCGATACTTATAGAGCTTCTCACCAACAAAGGTGCAGGTACTATGATAAAATAAGGAGACTTTTATGAATACTATAGATAAATTCAACGAACATATAATGGGAACATACGGACGGTATCCCCTCGTTATGGACAGCGGGAGCGGAGAAACAGCTTCCGACGATACAGGAAAAAAATATATAGACTTCGGCAGCGGTATCGGAACAAACTCGCTTGGCTACTGTAACTCCGAGTGGGCTGACGCAGTCTGTGAACAGGTCAGGAAAATACAGCATACCTCAAACTATTACTATACAAAGGTACAGGCTGATTTTGCAGCAAAGCTTACTGAAGCTGCCGGAATGGAAAAGGTATTTTTCGGAAACTCAGGTGCAGAAGCAAACGAATGTGCTATCAAGCTTGCCCGGAAATACAGCTTTGACAAGTACGGAAAAGGACGTCACAATATCATCACTCTTGTGAACTCGTTCCACGGAAGAACTATCACTACCCTCTCCGCTACAGGACAGGACGTGTTTCATAACTACTTCTTCCCTTTCACAGAAGGATTCATATATGTAAAGACAAATGATATAGACGATCTTAAAGCAAAGCTCGATGATACCGTGTGTGCGGTAATGTTTGAGCATATACAGGGCGAAGGCGGAGTAAACGCGCTCGATCAGACATTTGTTGATGCGATATATGAGCTTACCGCAAAGAAGGACGTTCTCACTATTGCAGACGAAGTTCAGACAGGTGTCGGTAGAACAGGAAAGTTCCTCGCCGGCGATCATTTCGGACATAAGCCGGATATCGTCACGCTCGCAAAAGGCATAGCAGGCGGACTTCCTATGGGTGCCTGCCTCGCCGGCGCTAAATGTGCAGGGGTCCTGACAACGGGAACACACGGTTCGACATTCGGCGGTAATCCCGTTTGCTGCGCAGGCGGACTGAAGGTGATCGAAAAAGCCGCAGATCCGGAGTTTCTTGCGGAAGTTTCCAAAAAGGGTGAATATTTCAGAAAAAAAATTCTCGAAATAAAAGAGGTCAGCGGAGTCAGCGGAATAGGTCTGATGATCGGTATTTCACTTAAAACAAAGAAAGCCGGAGATGTAGCAAAAGCAGCACTCGATAACGGACTGCTTGTACTTACAGCAAAAGATAAAGTAAGACTCCTTCCTCCGCTTACAATAACATATAAAGAGATAGATGAAGGTATGAAAATACTTACAGATATACTTGACAAAATATAATTGAAAGGAATAAAACAATGAAGCAATTACTGAAAATGCTTGATCTCAGCACAGAAGAGATCACAGAAATATTAAATCTTGCGGATCAGCTCAAGTATGAACTGAAAAATGGTATCCCGCATAAACATCTTGAAGGAAAGACCCTCGGAATGATATTCCAGAAATGCTCCACAAGAACAAGAGTTTCTTTTGAGACAGGAATATACCAGCTCGGAGGTCAGCCGCTGTTTCTTTCTTCAAATGATTTGCAGATCGGCAGAGGTGAACCTGTTCAGGATACCGCAAGAGTGCTTTCAAGATATGTTAACGGCATAATGATAAGGACTTTCGAGCAGAATGAAGTTGAAGAACTTGCAAAATACGGTTCTGTTCCTGTCATAAACGGACTTACGGATTTTTCACACCCATGCCAGGTGCTTGCAGACCTTATGACCATAAGAGAATACAAAAATAAGATAGACGGGCTGAATTTCTGCTTCATCGGCGACGGAAACAATATGGCAAACTCGCTTACCGTCGGTTGTCTTAAAATGGGAATGAACGTTACTCTCGCCTGCCCCACCGGTTATTATCCGCCCGATATTATCCTCGACTTCGCAAAAGCATACGGGGATAAGTTCAGGATCGTGAACGATCCGGTCACTGCCGCAAAGGACGCAGACGTTGTATATACCGATGTATGGGCATCAATGGGTATGGAAGATGAAGTTGAAGCGAGAAGGATCGCATTCAGGGGTTATCAGGTAAACGACGAAGTAATGGCTGTCGCTAAACCCGATGCGATCGTGCTGCACTGTCTGCCTGCTCACAAAGGAGAAGAGATAACAGAAAAGATATTTGAAGCTCACGCTGATGAGATATTTGAAGAAGCGGAAAACAGGCTCCATGCACAGAAAGCTGTGATGGTGCTTGTTATGGGTGATAAAGAACAGTCATAAACGATGATGCTGGGAGATGCCGATGAAAAAAATACTGTCACTATTACTGTCATTTATGATTTTCTCGCTGATCTGTGTAAATTCTTTTGCTGTCAGTGATTATACAACAATTCCCACAAAAACGCTCAACAATATAACCGATGATTTCAGAAAAGCTCTGAAAAACGGCGAGACAAGCGTTCAGATATCACAATATGGAGTATATGACAGCGGAGACAATACAGAATATTATTCGCTGCTTAACGTTCTCACAATGCTGGCATTAGATGTGCAGGGCTTTTCATTCGGAAAATACACTGAACTTGTGACCGGCATAGATGTAAATATGAACAGCTCGACAAGGCTGTTGACAGGTATTACCATAAAATACCCGGATATCTACATGACGGGAGACGGAAAGTGCGATGTAAAAAAGCTCGACGAGGACAGAAAGCTTGTATCAAAAAGATACAGAGAAGCTCAGTCGATAGTCAAAAGAGACATGACCGACCTTGAAAAAGCTCTTGCGCTTTACGATTACGTCATAACGATCTGTGAGTATCCCGAGCCGACCGGTACTGACTCATCAGGCGAGGAAACCTATCCGGAATCTATGTATCAGGTGACCGGTATTCTTCGTGACGAGCAGGGCGTATGCAGCGCTTATGCTAAACTATATGCACTGCTGCTTAATGATTCGGGAGTTCCGGCTGTCACTGTTGCAAGCGATGTGATGAATCATGAGTGGGTAATGCTGAAAATAGACGGTGAATGGTATCACGCCGACCCTACATGGGACGATCCGAAACTTATTCACGGATATACAGTATATCTTGACCCTAATGACGATAACTGGGACATCGGAGCTGTTTCTCACGATTACTTTCTGAAAAGTGATGAGGAGATAAAAGAGCTTGAGCATACCGACTGGTATATTTCTAACACTGTCAATCCTGACTATCTTACCGAAGCACCTGTTTCCGGAAGCTCAGGAAAATTCGACGATATGTTCTTCAGTGACAAGAACAGTGATATCATGACCTTCTCCCCTCTCTGTCGGGTAAACGGAAACTGGTATATACCGGATCTCAAAAGTTCTTCGGTAATAATGACGACCATCGACGGAGAACCGGAATATATAAAATTCACTGAGGAAAACGAGTATCTGAAATATTCATTCGGCTACGGAAATGAACTGTACGTAAATACAAACTTCGCGGTATATCGGTTCGATACGATAAAAGACAGATTTGAAAAGATCATCGAAATACCGGAAGAGGAGCGCGGCTCAAAAGGATTCACAGAAATGAACGTGAGATACGGCGAGCTTTCTCTTACTACAGTTACATTCACCAAAACAGGCGAAGATGAGTATGATTATTCATTTCTTACCGATGTTTACACTATGGAAGAAATGAGCGATATGGAAGCAATACCTGATGAAGCAGACACATCTACAGTAAACCGCAGCGGGGAGGACGAAGAAACGGCAGAATTCACAAAGCCTGTTCAAAACAGGAATCCGGACGGTACAGCCGCTGAGACGACCATTTCCGTGACTGCTGATAATATTTCAGGCAGCTCATTCAATATTCTGTACATAGTGATCCCGGGTGCTGTAGTTCTGATAATTGCGATCGTACTTGTTGTAATCAAGATAAAAAACAGGTAAAGGAGGAGCACCTCATGGTGCAGCATGAAGATGAGAGAAGAAAAGAACCTGTCAGCTGTAGTTGAAGAATCGGTAAATGAGACAAAGGTACCCATGATATTTCAGGTCTTTGCCGAACTTGCACTCGGAATCCTGATGCTTGTATATCACGATAATACAGCAAAAGTAATAATGATAATAATAGGCTCACTTATGGTCGGATACGGAGTATTTGAACTTATCGCATTTGCCACAAACAACCGTCCGTACTCATTCAGACGCGGACTGACTTCAGGTGTGCTGATAACGATACTCGGTGTTTCTTTTATAGTGCAGGCTGAACAGCTGAAAGATATCCTTGCGATCATAATAGGTGCTTTAGTAGTGCTTGAAAGTGTTGTAAACATGAGGCGCGCCCTGATGATAAAGCATTTTGAATATGATAAATGGAGTGCTCTGTTTATCGGATCTGTTGTTTTGTTGATCCTCGGAGCATTTATCTGCATCTATCCAGACCTGTTCAGCTCTGCCGTTTCTATAATAATGGGGATATCAATGATTCTTATAGCGATTATTGACGGTATTGCAATTGCTCTGATCTCAGTTAACAGGCAAAAAGTAAAAAGGAAATACAATATAAAAGAACCCGACAGCACAGAAGTTGTAATAACAGACAAAAAATAAGGTGTTTTCATTTTCTGATTTGTTTACTGTCACATAATTTTCACTTTTCTAAATTATACTGATTATGAAAGGAATGGTGATATAATTGGATTCAATAAAAAAATTCAGAAATCTGCTGAGCATACTGATGCTTTATGCGACAAATATCATTGTTCCTGACAAAGATTATATCCCAGAAAGATATGATATCAGAAATATGAAGAAGCGTATCACAGGAAAAGTTTTTATACAGCTCCCCACAGCTGAAACAAACGAATAACATCAAACGGCTGAACAAAGAGAAGTCGCTTACGCTTGAGATTTTGCCCTACGCGGGCAGCGCTGGGGCTCCGCCCCCGTCCCCGGCAGGACTCTGCCCTGCACCCGCTGGGGCTCCGCCCCCGTCCCCGGCAGGGTTCTGCCCTGCACCCGCTGGGGCTCCGCCCCCGTCCCCGCTACTTTTCAATGTGAAAAGTAGCAAAAGCAAATCCCGTTAAAACGGAACTTGAATAGTCACTTCACAGTTCACTAATATATTTTTGGCAGACTGACGGCTGAGCAAATATTGTTCAGCCGTTTTATTTTATTTTCACTCATAAATAATCTCCCGCAATACCTGACAGATACTGCGGGAGATATTATTAACTATGTGAGATTATGAAACAGATGCGTTGATCTCTTCGATGTACTTGTTGATAGCGCCGTTATACTCAGCACGAGCAACAGTGAATGTATTGGATTCTGATCTTGTAGGAGCGAATACGATCCAGTCTGTAGGAGATGTACCGTCATTGTTTGCACTGTCTCCGCCGATGCCCTTTCTGAAGTCAAAGCTCGGTGTAAGAGGAGTATCCTTTACAGAATACAGCTGCATTCTGAATTCAACCTGCTTATCAGTCCACTTCTCATTCTCCATGAGCTGAGCCTTTGCAGCTGCCTGAACAGCTTCGTCATACAGGCAGGCTATATTGCACTGTGTCCATGCCTTGAAGCCGTCAGTGTTTGTTGAGCTTGAGCAGAAAGCATAGCCGAATACCTTATAATCATGATAATACTTATCAGCGTTCGGATCCTTAGGAGTGGGTACGAAGAATACGTCATCATAATCTACCCAGACCTTCTCTTTTACAGTGTTTCCGTCTGCGTCCTTAACAGTCTTGCCGTTTTCGTCCTTCTTGTTGACTTCGATCTCGAAATCAGGTTCGTCCCATGTCCAGCGGTACTTTTCACAATACTTATGACCATTGCCCTGATAGAACCATGTACCGTCGCCCCAGAACAATGTGTTACCGTTGCACCAGTCGTCTTCGGATATAGAACCGTCAACTATACCTTCATGGTAATAACCCTGCTCAAAGATCTTAGCAACTACATTTGCTGCTCTTTCGACATTTGCATCGAAATAGTTATTTACGACCTTTCCGTCTTTTACACCGATACACGGAACACCGGTCGTTGAGAATATCATAGAGGGCAGATACCAGCCGTCACAGATGTATTTGTTGGTTCCGGTCATCTGGAACTTGTCAGCCATATCGAGGAATGCGTCCCAGTCCCACTTTCCTTCAAGGAAGAGCTCATACGGGTCTTCAAGTCCAGCTTCCGCAATAACGCTTCTTCTGTAGAAGAGGACCTGTGCGGGGTAACTCTCTATAGGCGCAACATAGTGCTTTCCTGCCCATACGAAGTTATCGGAAAGTTCTCTCCAGCCGTCCCACTCGGGTCCGCTCATATCAATAACACCATCTATAGACTGGAAATAGTTATTGTAAACGGAGAACGGGAAATATTCATTTTCAAACGGGAATATATCAGGCGGATCTCCGGAAGCTATAGCCTGACCGAGTCTCTGGAATCTGCTCGCCCAGTCAACAACTATGGATTCTACTTCAAAATCCGGTTCATTATAAACTTGTCTGAGCATCTCAACAGCAGGGAGCGTGTTGTCAATTGTCCAGTTTCCCATAAAAACAAGTTTTTTCGGCTTCAGGGTGGTGTCAACAATATCACCGGCAGCGTCCTTTACAGCTTCCTGTACGCCCTCATTGCGCTCATAAGTCTCTACAGGCGCAGCCGTAGTTGTTGTTTCTGACTTGACTCTTTCTCCGCCTGAGCTGTTACCGTCACTTGTACTGTTACCGGATCCGCTGTTACATGAAGCCGCGGAAACGATTGCAGCAAGAGACAGAGCAGCTGCTATTAATTTGGTCGATCTCTTCATATTTGTTCCTCCAGAATAAATTAACGATCCGTAAAAATACATATACGGAATTATATGTATAATATCGTTATTATACATATATATTATATACTTTATTATGCAGAAAAGCAATTGACAATTTCAATAAATGATATTATAATATTTTATGATATTTGTCATAGGAGGACAAGTCCAATGAGATACCAGAACCCTATAATCAAAGGATTCTACCCGGACCCGTCGGTGTGCAGAGCAAACGGGAAATATTATCTTGCAGCAAGCTCTTTTCAGTATTTTCCGGGAGTTCCGCTGTTTGAGAGCTACGATCTTGTAAACTGGACGCCTATCGGATACGCGCTTACAAGACCGGATCAGGTCATGCTCGATAAGGTGAACAGTTCTGGAGGTGTGTTCGCACCGACACTGAGATATAACAACGGTCGGTTCTATATGGTAACAACAAACGATACCACACATCAGAACTTCTATGTATGGACAGATGACATATACGGCGAATGGTCTGATCCGGTCTATGTGGATCAGAGCGGTATCGATCCTTCCCTTCTGTTTGATGACGGCAGAGTATTTTTTCTTAGCAACGGTGACGATTACCGCGGCGAGAGCGGTGTCGTGCAGTGCGAGATAGATATAGCAACAGGCAGAAAACTTTCACAGAGCAGATGTATCTGGAAAGGTTCCGGCGGACGCTTTCTTGAAAGTCCCCACATGTATAAGATAAACGGGAGATATTATCTTATGACAGCCGAGGGCGGTACCGAATACGGTCACATGGTGACTTATGCACGTTCCGACAGCCCTTGGGGACCTTTCGAGAGCTATCCCGGAAACCCTGTTCTTACAAACCGCAACAAGGCTCCGTACATAATTCAGGGTATCGGGCACGGAGATCTTGTGCAGGATATCACCGGTGAATGGCATATAATCTGTCTCGGATTCAGACAGATGCACCTGTGGATGACATACCACCACCTCGGGCGCGAGGTATTCATGATACCGGTGAAGTTCGATGAAGACGGCTGGTTCAGAGCCGGAGCTGACGGCACCTGTGATGAATACTACGAAATAAACGGCGATTTCATTCAGGAGGACAGAAGATACTGGACGTTTGAGAATATGATGTGGAATATCGACTGGCAGTATCTGCGCAAGCCAGTTCAGGAGAACTACATATTTGATAAGGACAGCATCACTCTGAAAGGAACAGATATTACTCTTGATAATACCGATTCTCCCACCTTTATATGTACGCATCAGCATGACTTCAACTTTGATCTTAAAGTAACGGTAAGCGCTGACGGCGGAGAAGCAGGAGTTACGCTCTATCACGACGAGACAGAACATTATGATATTGCGGTCAGAAAAGCCGGACAGGGATTTGAAGCCGTTCTGAGAATAAACATAGGCGGAATAAAACATGAACAGACTACAGCGTTCTTAAAAGAAGGGACTGTGAACATTTCGATAACAGCAGACAATTACGGCTATATGTTCATGGCAAACGGTATAATGATCGGAAGCGGAGCTTCAAAGTATCTGTCTTCTGAAGTATGCGGAGGATTTACCGGAACGGTGATCGGTCTTTATGCGGTAGGAGACAATACAGCTAAATTTACCGACTTTGAAATAAACTATAAGAACGAATAGTTCGGACGGAGGGACAGATAATATGCTTAACTTTACCAAAACAGCTCCTATGGGCTGGAACAGCTGGGACTGCTGGGGTGCGGCAGTTAATGAGGATACCGTGCGCAAAAATGCACAGTTCATCGCCGAAAACCTGAAACAGTACGGGTGGGAATATGTTGTGGTGGATATCCAGTGGAGCGAACCCGGTGCAAAGAACCATGAATACCGCCCGTTCACAGAACTTGATATGGATGAATATTCACGCCTGATCCCTGCTGTGAACAGATTTCCTTCTGCCGCGGACGGAAAAGGCTTTGCGCCTCTTGCCGATTATATACACTCTCTGGGGCTGAAATTCGGAATACACATAATGAGAGGAATACCGAGACAGGCTGTTCACAGAAATACCCCGATATCCGGCACAGATAAGACCGCACGGGATATTGCTAAAACAGACAGCATCTGTCAGTGGAACACCGATATGTACGGCGTTGACCCGACAAAAGAAGGTGCAAGAGAATATTACGACAGTATTTTCAGGCTTTACGCCGAATGGGGTGTTGACTTCATAAAGTGTGACGATATAGCAAGAGAGTTTCCGCACGCCGAAGACGAGCTCAAAATGATAAGCAGTTCACTTGACCGCTGCGGAAGGGATATGGTACTCAGCCTGTCGCCGGGACCGGCTCCGATCGAAAAAGCAGAGCTTTTCAAGCAGATATCGAATATGTGGAGAATAACAGACGATTTCTGGGACAAGTGGGAACTGCTGTACGATATGTTCTCGCGCACGGAAAAATGGTGTACACACACCGGTGCCGGTCACTGGCCGGACGCTGATATGCTCCCGATAGGTGCAATATTGCAGGATTACGGTCCGGACGGACATACGAAATTTACCGAGGACGAGCAGAACCTTATGATGACTCTCTGGTGCATTTTCCGCTCTCCCCTTTTCATCGGCGGCGATCTTACGAAGTGCGATCTTTTCACACAGCGTCTGCTTACCAACTCAAATATCCTGAAAATGCACAGAAATGCCCGTAATTCACATCAGGTATGGAGAAGAGATATAAACGGCACAGAGCATATCCTGTGGAAAGCAAACAGCGTTGACGGCACATTATATGCTGCAATATTCAATGTCGGAAATACCGAAAGCAGGATCGAGATCAAGATGAAGGATCTTGAAATAAACGGGATCCACACCTGCACAGAGCTATGGAGCGGGCTTAAAGCTCCCGTTTCGGAAAAAATAAGTGTAAAGCTTGCTCCACACAGCGCGAAGGCATTCCGAATCACAGACTGAGATCTGCGTAATTGAAAGGAGATCTGAAAAGATATGAAAAAAATGAAAGGTTCGGCATTCGTAAAAATAATACTTGTTGTTCTTGCAGCGGTCATGTGCCTGTGCTCCTGTGACACATTGAAAGATGCCGCCAAAAACGCTGCCGGCTCTATCGTAGAGTCTGCAAAGGATGAATTCAACAATGCGATATCCGAAGGAAAGAATGAACTTGATGAAGGTGCAAATGAGCTGAAAGAAGCTCTCGGAGAGATCACAAGCGCTGTCAGCGAAGTTTCTGAAGGGATCGGATCCGAGATATCAGAAGCTCTCGGAGAAGTAACAAATGTTTCCGAACAGATAAACTCAGAAGTCTCTGAAGCGCTCGGAGAACTTACAACAGCCTCTGAGACTACTGTTAAGCCAGAAGAAACGGCTGTAACGACCTCAGAGCCCGAAAAATGGTACACATTCAGAAACAAGACACGTTATGATGAGCATTTTGAAAAGCATGGCGCCGAATTCGGGAATATCACAAAAGAAGAATACTTACAGCTTGCAAACGACCTGATAAATTCAACTTCCGACAGAGTTCTGCATAAATATTCCGAAGACGGGGATTATATGTATTTCGATCAGGATACTAACCATTTTCTTGTGCTTTCAGAAGACGGTTATATAAGAACATTCTTTATCCCGACCGCAGGTATAAACTACTGGAACAGGCAGTAACGGAGGTAAGGTATGATGATGAAATGCGCTTGCTGCGGTTACAGCACCGTAGAGGAGGAATATGATATCTGCCGTATCTGCGGCTGGGAAAAAGATAAGGTGCAGGAACGGTTCGTAGGCTTTGCCGGAGGAGCAAATGCCCTTTGTCTCGCTGAAGCAAAAGAGCTTTACCGCCGCTCATGTCCGGCTTACAGTAATGATCTGAAAGACAGGTAACATTGCTTTATAAACAAAAGATCAGGAATGCCGATCGTGACATTCCTGATTTATTTTTAGGCAATACCGCACAAAGAGCGTGCGTATTATGCATCAAGTCCGTATTTTTTCACAAATCTTTCAATGCTGTCGTCATCTTCCGGATCAAAAGTGTCTGTACACTCATCAAGACTCCAGTATTCATACGATACATTCTTATCTTTCGGAGCAAGCTCTTTCAGAACACCGAGTGTCTCGATCTCAACAATGAACTGATCTGTGAATGCTTCAAAATTGCAGCCATGATCGGGGTATTCGGCATCTTTCACAAAATCAAAGCCTTTCCGGAATATCTGTCCCTTCGCCGCATAAGCACACCAGCCGTCCGTATTGTTCATACCTATCTTGAATTTCCGCTCCTTGTCCGTCTGGCGAAGAGTAATATACTTGTTGGACATATAGAATCTCTCATCACGGATATCTGTGTATTCCCATATCACAAGACGGCGGTTTGATAGAAGTCCGGTCTGTTCACTGCTCTGCGGGATTATCAGAGTCCCGCCCTTCTCCCCTACCGTCATGCACCACGGAGAAAGAGTTATACTGTGACCGGAAATATTTTCTATCGAGTGCATCACTGTCAGTTTACTGCCGCTTTCCTGCATCTCAACACTGATAACATGCTGCTCGCCCACTTTTGAACGGGGATCCGGCGTGAATGTCACTTTATTTCCGCTTATCTCATATCTGACTGGGGAATTATCGGGAGTATAGCTCTCCGGAAAGCTTTCCGGACTCGACCAGAGCCGATGCCCGCCATAAATATACCAGTTTTCATCTGTATCAAAAAAACTGTGCAGCTCGTCAGAATCGCGGTACGTATCTCTCGCAGTATCTTCGTTCAGAACATTCTCATACCCGTTCAATGCGTAGTATATGATACGGGGACCGACATCTACAGTAACCCTCGCGGTGACAGTGTCATTTGACATTACAAGACATCTGCCGAAATTCTTATAGTTCTCTTCATAAAATTTAATACTCATAAGCTTCTCCTTGAACTTTCAGTTCAGAATTATCGGTTTTGTTGTATATTCAAGACCGCAGACTCTTTTCTTTTCAAAAGCCAGTGCATACAGATCACCGGCTGATGCTTCAAGAAAAGCAGTCCTTCGTGCCTTGTCACCGCTTTCTGCAAGCGGCTTCAGCGAGGTATCCATCGGAAGCTTGCAGTCAGCGGCAGCAAGTATCTCCCTGCCCTTTGAGTTCATACCGAGTATTCTCACATAGGGCGGCGACGAACGCAGATCGGTCTTTCTGATACCGAGAAATTCTGCCATAACTATCCTGCGTATCCTCGACATCGTGTAGCGCTTCGTCTTTATCAGCATATAAAGCTCGGCAAGATTCGTCGATACCCGTGCCGCCTTGTATATCCTGTTTTCAAGACCTGTGAGCACATTCGGCGCTTTTTCAAGTTCATCAGGCGACATTGTGCGGAGCTTTGCGAGAATAGCAGTCTCAAGGTTACGTATATCGGCATGATCTGTCTGCGGAAGCTCCGGCACGAACGCACTGATATCCTCACCTGAGATTATCCCTTTGCGGATATGTGACGCAGACGCGTAGTAACCGTTTGTCCTGCCGCTGTCATGCTGTGTTCCGACACGCTTTATCGTTACCGGCTTTATCGAAGAACCGTATTCGCTCAGGGCTTTGAGATACTCTACCGCAAGGGTGTTGTTCGGAGATGTAAGGGCATCTATAATATCTTCTTCATAATATTTTTCTATTGTTTTCTGCAGCGCTGCCGGATAACTGTCTCCCTTTCTCATACACATAAAGAAATCATCATGCTGCTGTGCAAACAGTACCGCACCGGCTGTCTCTTCAAGAAGCGATACATCGCCGCATTCGCTGCCGAAGCTTATCATATCGACACAGCCAAGCGAATTGAGAATAGCTACGGCACCGTTAGCGAACTGTTCGGCACTCGCAAGTGCATACGCCACCGGCAGTTCGATAACAAGATCAGCTCCGTTTCTGAGAGCAGTCTCAGCTCTGCTGAACTTGTCAAATATCGCAGGATCTCCCCTCTGTGTGAAATTACCGCTCATCACCACTGCGATATGGGTTGCCCCATAAAGCTCTTTCGTTTTTTCTATGTGATATCTGTGTCCGTTGTGGAACGGATTGTATTCTGCGATTATACCGCATATTTTCATATTATTCACCACCATCACTCTATTTCATCTTATTTGAAGAATTATTACCGAAAATGATCTCCCTTATCTCGCGCTCGGTACGCATCACCTCATCATGAAACTCCGAAGCCGACATTCTGTATGCTCCGCTTCCGAGAATGATTATCTGCTCCAGCCGGTCGGAGGTGGCAACTCTTACACGGTGGTGTTTACTGAGCTCATGAGTTGCCTTTTCTATGTACATATCAGCTGTTTCGGCTTCTTTTGTATAGATTACGGTAATGCCGTTTATCTCCTCTACCTCACGGACGCTGCCTTTAACTTTGTATGCGTCGAATACAAGTATCAGGTTGCAGGACGAGAATCCCCTGTAATTGCACATGGCGTTTATAAGCGTCTGACGGGCAAGCTCAAGGTCTTCTTTTGCAAGAGTATTCAGCTCGTCCCAGGCAAAGATGATATTGTACCCGTCAACAAGCAGATATTCGTCGCCTTTTATGACAGGCTTATAGACATATTCTTTCTCAGGCTTTTTCTTCTCGGTGACAAGAGCGTTTCGCGGATCGCGGTTTATCTTACCGTAGGTACGCTCAAAAATTGCCATAAGCTCCTTGTCGCTGTAGTTCTTTGAAGGCGGAGACTGACGCAGAGGCACATCGGGTTCATTTTCTTTTACGGGTGCAAGCACGGACGGGAGATGCATATAATTCTCAACATCGTTCCATTTTACCGCAAATCCGGCTCCGTGCGAACAGAACACACTGTCTGCGCTGTTATCAATGTCTGTTTCGGGATCATAACCCGATGATGCAATGACCTGCTCAGCTTCTTTGCACGGGAAGTATCCTCTGAACGAAAACGAGAGCTGTCCGCGGCCTTTTGTATAACCGGCTATATCAGTCCGGTATCCTCTCATTTTTGCAATAGGAGCATTTCCGCATATCACCGACACCGGTTCGCTGCCAGAAGCTCTTTCGGGCTGAGAGAACTCAGCCCCCATTCTCTGAAGATCGCTCATTGCCCTCCCCACACATTCATCGGGAATTTCTATCCTGAAATCGTAGTACGGTTCAAGAAGAATGCTCTTTGCACGCATCAGCCCGTTTCTGACCGCCCGATATGTAGCCTGCCTGAAATCACCTCCTTCGGTGTGTTTCAGATGAGCTTTTCCGGCTGCAACGGTTATCTTCATATCTGTTATCGGAGAACCGGTAAGAACTCCGCAGTGCCCCTTCTCCGCAAGATGCGTCAGTATAAGTCTCTGCCAGTTAACTGCAAGCCTGTCTTCCGGAACATCGCTTTCAAATACGAGTCCGCTCCCCTGCGGCAACGGTTCAAGTATCAGATGCACCTCAGCATAATGCCTCAGCGGCTCATAATGACCGACACCTTCGGTCTTGTTTTCAATAGTCTCTTTGTATGCAATACTGCCCTCATCAAACGATACATCAAGTCCGAAACGCTCGGAGATCAGAGTTCTAAGTATCTCAAGCTGGATCTCTCCCATAAGACTTATGCGTATTTCTTTAAGCCTGTCGTTCCACATAATGCGGAGCATCGGGTCTTCTTCCGCAAGTGATTTTATCCTGGAAAACACAGTATAGGCATCTGCATTCAAGGGGCAGATAACACGATACGACAGAACAGGTTCGAGAAAAGGCTTTTCGGTATCTTTTTCTGAACCCAGCCCTTCGCCCGCATAAGCGGAAGGCAGTCCCTCAACCGCACATAATTCCCCTGCAAATACTTCTTCCGCGGCGGTGAATCTCTTTCCGGAGTAAACACGTAGCCGATCCGCCTTTTCAGGCACTTCATCGTGTCCGCAGTTTATCACCGATTTCACTTTGAGGCTACCGCCGGTGATCTTCATATTCACGAGACGGGTACCGTCCTCGTTCGATATCTTATACACTCTCGCGCCGAAATATTCAGAACGTTTCGGTTCTTCCGTAAACCGCACCAGTGCATCTATCAGTTTATCGATTCCCTGCATTTTCAGTGCCGAACCGAAAAGACACGGGAATATCTCTCTGCTCATCACAGCTCCGGCAATTGATGCATCAGAAATGCCGCCGGTTTTCAGATATTCCTCCATCAGAGGCTCAGAACATAAAGCAGACATATCACACATCTCTGAATTATCATCTGAAAAATCCACTATCGAACCACTCAAAGAATCATTCAGATCTTTCATGAGCTGTTCTTTCGGATAATGCGAGATATCAGTCTTGTTCACAAAAACGAGAACAGGCACACGATATTTTTTCAGCAATTCCCAGATCGTCTTCGTATGGCTCTGTACCCCGTCGGTACCGCTGATAACAAGAATGGCGGCATCAAGCACGGAAAATGTTCTCTCCGTTTCAGCAGAGAAATCAACGTGTCCCGGCGTGTCGAGCAGTGTTATCCTTGCGTCTTCAAGATCCATGACCGCCTGTTTTGAAAACACCGTGATACCGCGGGCTTTCTCAACGGCGTATGTATCAAGAAAAGCGTCACCGTGATCGACACGGCCAGCTTTTCTGATATTTCCGCTCGTATATAGCAGAGCTTCTGCAAGAGTAGTCTTTCCCGAATCGACGTGCGCGGTCATTCCGATAACAAGTCTTTTCATATACGTCAGTTTATTTCAGATGCCAGACGATAAGCTTCATCATACAGAAGATCCTGGCAGGAAAGCGCCTTTTCATTTTTCGGATATCTGCGTACATAATTTCCGTCGGGCTGCATATCTCTTGCCTGAACATTGTCAGACTGCAAGAGCGAGAAGATATATTCAAGTCTCTTTTTAAGAGGTTCGGCATATACCGGAAGCGCTACCTCGACACGGCGCAGCGTATTTCTTGTCATCCAGTCGGCACTTGAAATATAATAGTCGGCTTCATCTCCGTCGCCGAAAATATAAATGCGTGAATGTTCAAGATACCTTCCGACAATACTTATCACACTGACATTGTCGGTGAATCCTTCTACCCCGGCGCGCAGACAGCATATACCTCTTACGACCATTTCGATCTTTACTCCTGCACGGCTTGCTTCTATAAGCTTCAGCATAAGGTCCTTGTCGGTAAGGCTGTTGAGTTTCAGTCTGATATGCCCGTTCTGTCCGTTATTCTGTTTAGATATCTCACGGTCTATCAGATCTATAAGTTTATTCTGTAAGCAGTGCGGCGCAACAAGCATCTTCTGCACGTGATCCACCGTCTCACCAAGGGTGAGCGCCTGGAATATTGCAGATGCTTCATGTCCGATATCCGGGTCTGCGGTCATTACAGACAGGTCGGTATAGAATCTGCTTGTCTTTTCGTTGTAATTTCCGGTGCCGACCTGAGTAATGTATTTTATTTCATCATTTTTGCGGCGCAGTATAAGGCACAGCTTACTGTGTACTTTCAGACCGTCAAGCCCGTATATAACATGACAGCCTGCCTGTTCGAGGCGTCTGCTCCACTCGATGTTGTTCTCTTCATCAAAACGCGCTTTAAGTTCAACAAGTACATCGACCTGTTTTCCGTTTTCGGCAGCTTCGGCAAGGCTTTCTACTACCTTACTGTCGCTTGCGAGCCTGTAAAGCGTCATTTTTATGCTTATGACACTCGGATCATTCGCAGCCTCACTCAGCATCATCAGAAACGGACGTATATTCTGGTAAGGATAATGGAGCATCTTGTCGCCTTCTTCTATCTGGTCAAGTATAGAACGGCTCTCATCAAAATCCGGACTTTTCTGCGGACGCCGCGGAGCATAGAACAGTTCAGAACGACTGCGCAGATCATCACAGATACCGGAGAAGAAAGATACATCAAGCGGAGTATCATATATGAATACCATTCTGCTGTCAAGATTTATCTGTTCGCAGATCTTCTTTATGATATCCTGCTCTATATCGCCTTTTATCTCAATTCTTACCGGACAGAGCTTTTTGCGGAGTTTCACGACTTCTTCCATGTGCTCACGATAATTGAGATCTTCATCATATATGCTGTCAGCGTCTATATCGGCGTTTCTCGTTATTCTCGCAAGGGCTGAAAGCTTTACTTTATATCCGCTGAAAACAAGAGGAAGATAATGCAGTATGAGCTCCTCCGCAAGTATGTAGCAGCCGGTCCTGTCCGGAACAGGTATCAGTCTCGGGAAAACAGTGCTTCCGCATGGAACGATACCTATTTTTGTCTTTTCGCTTTTTTCTCCCTTTGCACTCTTTGATGACAGAGATGCGACCGCATATATCTCCTTATTATGCAAGAACGGGAAAGACTGCTTCTTTCCGACCACAAAAGCGGACAAAAGCGGCATGAAATCCTCTTTGAACAATGAGCGCAGATATTTTTCGGACTTATCGCCGACCTCTGAGAAATCGAGAAGAGTGATCCCCTGCTCCATAAGCTTCTGTATAAGAGCACGATATGCTTTACTGCGGCGTTTGCTGAGTTCTCTCACGCGCCCGGCCGCAGCGTCTATCTGTTCACCGGGCGTCATTCTGGTCTTGTTGTCACGGCTTTCGCTGTCTAAAAGCATCTGATCGTGCAGACTTCCGATACGCACCATAAAGAATTCATCGAGATTGCTCTGAAATATAGACAGGAAAGACAGTCTTTCGCACAGCGGCAATCTCTCGTCCTCCGCTTCTTCTAACACACGTTCGTTAAATCTCAGCCATGAAAGCTCACGATTCTCAAAACACAGATTTTCCATTTCATTTACCTCACATAAAGTATAATATACTATAATTTTATAACGACGAGACGGATTTGTCAAGTTTGTAATTATTTTCGTGAAAATGAACAAATTTTTTAATTCCATTCATCATATTATTGACTTTTGTATAAAAATATAGTATAATATCATCGGAATTATATTATCGCTTTTATGTACTGCTATAAAAGAAGGGGGCGGAAATATGATAAAGATCTCGACTTTCGATATCTGTGCCTTTATTTTACTGGCAATACTGTTCATAGCTACATATTTCCGCGGACTTACAAGAGGAAAGACAAATCAGGCTTTCATTCTTATAATCACTTCCTGCATCTTCTCATGTTTCTTCGATATTCTTGCGATCTATACCGACGCTGTACACGATCCGGCTCTTCATGTATTTCAGGTCATAAACCATACCGGTTATCTTTATTTCCACAACCTGACTGCGCCTCTTTATTTCTACTACGTGATCTCACAGACTGACACGTTCCACAAATTCGGCAGGAACAGAGCAGAAGTGTATTTTCTGATTATTCCGGCTATATTCTATACAGTCGTAATGTCAGTAAACCTGTTCACCGGAATGGTGTTTACGATAACAGACGGTTATTATCACCGCGGGTGGTTCATGAGCATACTTTACATTATCGCAGCTGTGATATGTCTGTTGAGTGTGATATATCTGCTCGTGTACAGGCATCTTTTCTCAAAGACAAAGCTTGTCGCTATGATAATGACAGTTCCTATGCTCTTTGCCGCTATCGTGGTTCAGTTAATAAGACGCGATCTGCGTATCGAGATGTTCGCGCTTGCTCTCGGACAGCTGTTCATAGCACTGTTCATACAGCGTCCGGAAGCACTTATCGACTACAATACCGGTATCTATAAATTTAACGCTTACGCTATGGATATGAAGCGTAATTTCTCGAATATTAAGCCGATCGACATAATCATGATAAATATAGCGAATTATCTGTCTATCCAGGAAATACTCAGCTATGATGCGGCAAACGCAATGCTCAGAGGAGTCTCAGACCGGATAAAAGCAATCTGCAAACAGACAAAGAACAGTGCCGACATATACTATCTTGACAAGGGAAGGTTCTGTATAGTTATAGACCGCTCAAACCACAGCAAGACTGAATATACTGCCGAGGCAGTGAATGCTGCACTTAAACCGAAGCTTCCGATAAATGGCATGGAAGTAAATCTTGTTCCGTATGTCTGTATAGCAAACTGTCCGGAAGATATGGGAGATTTCAACACGATAATTGAGTTCGGAAAAGAACTGTCAACAAAGTTCAGGTTTACCGGAAAGGTACTGTATGCCTCCGATCTGCTCGATAAGAAGAAATACGATCTGATCTCAAATCTTGACAAGATCATAAATGACGCAATAATAAACAAAAAATTCGAGGTATATTATCAGCCTATATACTCAGTCGAGGAAGGAAAATTCCGCTCTGCTGAGGCACTTATAAGACTGTACAACGATAAATATGGTTTTATCTCCCCGGAACTTTTCATACCCGTCACCGAAAAAACAGGAGCTATCCTGAAGCTCGGAATGTTCGTATTTGAAGAGGTATGCAAATTTATTGCAAGTGATGATTTCAAAGACCTTGGACTCGATTACATTGAAGTGAACCTGTCGGTTGTACAGTGTATGCAGGGAGGACTTGCTGGAGATCTGCTTAGAATAATGAAAAAATACGGAGTAAGTCCGGATCAGATAAATCTTGAAATAACAGAGTCCGCCGATACACAGACTCAGAGCATCATAGCAGAGAACATTACTGCATTGCTGAACGCCGGTCTGACCTTCTCACTGGACGATTTCGGTACAGGTTATTCAAATATGCAGCGAATGGCTTCTCTTCCCCTTAAGATCGTAAAACTCGACAAGACATTCACAAATTTTCATAACAATCCGAGACTTCTGATAGTTCTCCAGAATACTGTGAAGATGCTAAAATCAATGGGAATGGAGATCGTAGTAGAAGGTGTTGAGACACAAGATCTGGTTGACAGATTCACAATGCTGAACTGTGAGTATATACAGGGATTTTTCTATTCCCGCCCCATACCCAAAAATGAATTCATTGATTTCATAAGAAACGAGAACAGCGACGATCTTATATTTGTTACCGCTGAAAAACGAGCATAAACGCTCTTTTTATCTCAAATGAGTTTTTAAAGGTTCCATAGCATATTTTCCATTATATTCGAGTATGCTGTTGTTAAAACAGCCTAAAAAGCATTTGACGTTTTATTCAAAATGTCGAAGTTTTGCCAAAAGACTTGAAAAAAATGTGAAAATATGCTATATTTATTGTAGGTTATTATCAATTAATAGCCGTGATTTGTGTTTTTGGAAAGGCAACATCTGACCACCTGCCGGAGTCCGGATCTCCTATGCCGGAAAGATCGTTAACAGGACAAAAACGGATACTCATATATCTGTTCTGCCCCGTGAAAATCATGAAAGCAGAAGAAAGAAGGACAATGGCAGGCTCGGAGGCTGCCGAAAAGCCCACAGCCCATTTTGCCCATCAAAAAGGGGTGATATGAATGAAACTGGACAGCTTACGTATCAGTAATGGTATTTCGATGTACAGGAATACCGCAAATTCATATCTCGGTATGTCAAAGAATGCACAAAAACTCGGTCTCAAGGAAGAACAGACCATTGATAAAAATGAAAGCCGTTATGATCTTGACGGAACACTCAAGGAAGAGCAATTGCCGATCGGTTCATTGGAGAGATCCAAAAAGGAAAAGGAAGAAAAAGCCGAAAAACTCGGTCTTTCGGAAAAAGAGACCGACAAAACGGATAAATCTGATAAAACCGATAAAACCGAAGGAACATTTCTCGATAAAGACGTTCACGACAAGGAAAAAGAAGACGAAGAAGATAAGGGTCTTTTTGGTACAAAAAAAGACGGCTTCGCAAAGGATCCTCCGGATTGTGAGTGTGAGACCTGCCGTAAAAGACGGTATCAGGACGACTCGGACGATTCTATGGTCTCGTTCCAGAGCCCTACGACTATGTCACCCGCCGCTGCAAGAAGCAGGGTGAGAAGTCATGAACTTGAACATGTCCGCAGAGAAGGTATAAAAGCAAGACAGGAAGGTAAACAGATAGTTTCACAGACTGTTCAGATAAAGACCAATACCTGCAATGAGTGCGGACGTATCTACGTTTCGGGCGGACTAACGCGGACCGTGACCCGTGCTGACATGAGAGATTTCCACAGAATGTTTATGCTTGGCTTTGACGGCAAAGATGCCACAGGCAAAGAAATAAGCTGAACGGGAAGACATAACGGCGGCTCATAACCGCCGTTTCTCTTTATGGAACCTCTAAAAACCCATTTCAAAGCAGTTTTTAGAGGTACCCTTTATAATAAGGAGTTGAGACAATGAAATTGTTCGGAAAATCCAAAAAGAAAAAATTCGATGCGACACTGAACAACGCAAGGTGCATCTACGGTCCGCCTGAAATGCTCGAACACTATAACAGGACAGGGCGAATAGAAATGCCGGACGATCCTCCCTCCCCTGCCGATGAACAGGATAATGAAAACATCAACTCACAGGAAAATGAGGAGAGAAAATGAAAAAGAGAGTAATTACAGGCGCTGCTGCCGCACTTGCCACTGCGCTGTCAATAGGTTCCTGCGGTGTATATGGTCCCGAAAGAAGTATGACATCTGATACAGAGATCGTTTCATCGCCTGACGAGATCTCTTCACAGTCAATTTACAGCATACCGCCTACTGTATATGGTCCGCCCAATGACGAGAGCGTTACCCTCTCAACTGAAGCAACCGATACCGCAATATCATCTGCATCTGCAACTACAACAGCACCTTCTGTATCGTCATCTGATACATCGGCTGTGACTGCTGCTGCTACCACGACAGAAACAGCCGTTTCTTCTGTCAAAACTGCCGAAAAGACAACGGAAACTTCCGCTGTCGTAACAACGGAGACTTCCGCAGTCGTAACAACAGAAACTTCAACCACAACCGTAATGACTGAAAAAACAAAAGATACACAGAAGACCGAAAAAAAAGAGATCACCACGACTTTCGACGCTGAAGACAATGTAGGTGAAGATGTTTACGGTCCGCCCGAATGGTTCGGCGGAGAACCCGATGAACCAACAGATGAAGAGTCAGAATTTGACCCGGAAGATAATGTAGGTGAAGACGTTTACGGTCCGCCTGAATGGTTTGATGATGAAGTGACTGAACCCGATGAAGATGTTGAGGATTACTGATAGTTTATGGATAAAACAAGCTTAAAGATACAGCACATGACCGAGCTTTCAGAGTACAGAAAAAAGCTCCTTAAAAAGCCGGTACTGCGTCATCTTTTCTTTGAACTGACTATGAACTGCAACGAGCATTGCAAGCACTGCGGAAGCTCCTGCGGCGATGAATTTCTTCCGGACCTGCTTTCCACAAGAGAGTATTTTGATATCCTTGACCAGATCAGGCGTGATTTCGGCACCAAAGGCTTTATGCTCTGCATAACAGGCGGAGAGCCGCTTCTCAGGAAAGATTTCTTCGAGATAATGGGCTACGCAAACAAGCTCGGTTTTTCATGGGGAATGACCACCAACGGTACACTCATAACAAAAGAAGCTGCACACAAACTCCGTGAAGCAGGAATGAAAACTGTCTCCATAAGCATAGATGGTCTTGAAGAAACGCATGATGACTTCAGACGTTCTCCGGGCGGCTATAAACGTGCAATGGCAGGAATACAGAACCTTATAGATGAGGGCGGATTCCAGCATATTCAGATAACTACTGTCGTTACACATGAGAGCATTGCTGAACTTGACAGGCTTTTCGATATCTTTGACAAGGTAGATATAGATTCATGGCGTGTTATAAATCTCGAACCGATCGGACGTGCAAAACAATACCCCGAACTGCTCCTCACACCAGATGATTACAGATACCTTTTCTCTTTCATTAAAACAAAGCGTGACAACGGATACCCGCTTTCTTACGGTTGCAGCCATTTTCTCGGCACTGATCTTGAGACTGAGACAAGAGACTGGTATTTTATCTGCAATGCAGGTATCTATACAGCAAGCATAATGGCAAACGGTGATATTGCCGCCTGTCTTGATATTGAGCGAAGACCTGAATTGATACAGGGCAATATCAGAAAAAATACATTCAAGGAGATATGGGACAGCAAGTTCACACAGTATCGTGACCCATTATTCAGAAAATGCGGAAAATGCATGGAATGCAAGGACTGGGACTTCTGCTGCGGAGATTCTTTCCACACATGGAATTTTGATGAACACCGCCCTGAGATCTGCTTTAAGGAGATCCTGAATTTCTGATTATTTTTGGGCAATATCCCACAAACAGAACAACACATTTTATGAGGTATTGCCTATAAAACAGATCTTTATGAAAAAATATTTTTATTTTTCAAAAAAGGTCTTGACTTATTTGCTAAAATGTGTTAAAATAGATAAGCAATCGAGTCATGGCTCGATAAATAAGCTTTGGAGTGGTGTCCGAGTGGTTTATGGAGCCGGTCTTGAAAACCGGTGATCCCGCAAGGGACCGTGGGTTCGAATCCCACCCGCTCCGCCAATTTATTTTCATATTTTAACATCGGCACTTGCAGAAATACCCAAGTGGTGAAGGGGCTCCCCTGCTAAGGGAGTAGGTCGGGAAACCGGCGCGAGGGTTCAAATCCCTCTTTCTGCGCCAAGAATCATAGTTAAGAAATCCGTATAATTAAGCTAAATCGCTTGGTTATGCGGATTTCTTAAGTTATACGAATTGTATATAATACAATATTTTTATACAAAAATAATTGATTTTGTAGAAAAAAGCGCAACTACTTGCCACGAAATTTGCCACGAAAAATAGCCCAAAACATTGATAAATAAAACAAAAAAGGCAGGGTCCTCCCCTGCCCTTTTCATTTTATCGAGGATTTAACAATCCACCGCTCCTTTTCTCCGTCAAGCCGAACATATGTCAGTCCGGACTTGCTGTCCTTCGTGTCGCTGTCAATCACAACATCTACTGCGGTTCCGGGAGTAAGCCTCCCGAGCAGCACTGCGGAACTCTTCGGTTCGCTGCGTATCTTCGCTGGAAAAGCAAGTGTGCACTTCTTAGTGGTTGACTGTATCATTGTGGAAGACGATGAGGTCGATGTGTTCTTGATGTACGTTAT